>JAVWLC010000033.1:0-10583 GCA_036638175.1 Raoultibacter sp.
CGGCCCAAACCATATCATTTTCAGCCAACCCAAGTTCCTTTGCTGTTTTTGGATTGAGCTCGATTACCGACTCTCTTGCACTATCGAACAATTCCCTCAAGACTGGCGAAGCATGACCACCGTCAGCGATAATACCAAACTGCAAAAATCCGTAATGGCGATGTACGCGCGCGTTTGCGACCAAGGGGAATTCTTCAGCCTTATCAGCAAGGGTAATCGGGCTATCAAGCGGCTCTCGATGCTCAGGGAGAGAAGGCAATCCATATGCTTCCTCAAACCAATCGCTCTTAAACTCAAACTTTCCAGAAGGAGTAAAGAACTCTAGGTCATTGTTAATGTTGCCATCTTTACGATAGATCACATGCTCTTCTTTATTGTAATCACGAGTTCCTCGCAACCCCTCAGGAAGCGCAGTTATGCTCTGATAGTCAATGTTCGGATAACCACCTTCAGGCAATTCATCATTTGTGAGAAGCGCATTGATTATGGCTTCAGGTGTTCGATCCGGAAAATACTTCTCTGCAGGCTGCTCGACTTCTAAAGCATCGCACAGATAATCCGTCAGCTCAGCAAACATGAGATAGGTTGGTTTACTTTCAAACATAGGCTCAATAGCTGGCTTCGTTACAACCATATGGGAATATTCTGCCCCCAGTATTGCGTCTTCAGCCCAAGAGGTACACGGCAAAACGATGTCAGCAAAATTTTGCGCCGTATAGTTGATGAAGCTATTATGAACAACGATGAAAGGTATTTGGGATAGACCCTCTTCAAGCTTGTTTTGATCAGCCCACTTTGAAGCAATGTCAGTATGTGTCATGTAGACTTCATAGCGGAAAGGCTTTCCTTCGTAAAGAATTGACGTCCCCTTGAAGGAGCCTCCCCCAGAAATTTCTTTACCGTTATCATCGAGCACAGGAGTAGTAATTCGGTCAACTTTGTAAGGATTAAACGGCCAATCAGCAATAAAGCTCGTACACCCCGGCGAGAAGGTAGACGCTTCTAAGCTGAAACCTCCGCCAACTTTTCCGAGATCGCCCTTTAGTCCGGTCAAACAGGAGGTTCCGCGGGAACAAAGCCATCCCGCATCTCCACTTACATAGTTACCACCGCGGCCCATTTCGATAACAGCAGGGCTCAATTCGGCATACATGTGGGCGAATTCGATAATCTTTTCAGCTGGCACCCAGGTAATTTCGGCAACTTTCTCGGGAGTATACTGCAGGGCTAATTCCTTGTACTCCTCATACCCAACGGTATACGTATCGATGAACTCATGATTCACAAGGTCTTCCGTAATCATGACATTTGCTATTCCAAGCGCCAAGGCAGCATCACTGCCAGGACGAATTTGCAGGAAAAGATCGGCTTTCTCTGCTGTCGCCGTAAAGTACGGATCAACCACAATGAACTTAGCATCGTTTTCCAGTTTTGCTTTCATCATCCCATCACGCCACTCGGTGGGCATCGCCAAAGCAGGATTGTGGCCCCAAAATATGATGAGCTTAGACTTACAGAGCTCGGATTCCTTCATATGAGTATAGTCACCAAGCGCAGGCCACGCCCCGACCATCAAATTGCTCCAGCAATGATCAGGTCCTTTTCCATTGGGGAAGCCAAAAAGTGCGCGAAAACGCTCGAACGCCTTTGCGCAAGTAACGGTCATCACGTGTGCATCGGAGCATGAAACAGTGTGAGCACCGTGTTCATTAATTGCTGTAGCCATTTTCTCCGCAATCGTGGCATAGGCTTCATCCCACGTGATCCTCTCCCACTCCCCCGAACCACGCTTACTCGTTTTCATTGGGTACTTCAGTCGATGAGGCGAATAGATCACCTGCAGACCAGAGATGCCCCTCGGACAAAGTCCCCCCTTATTGTGGCCTTCTGGGCAGCCCTCATAACCTACAATGACGCCATCTTTGACATACGTGTTTGCTACGTGATACATGCCACACACATCACCATGGCCACACTTCACGAAACCTGTCTCATCAGCCCCGAACGGTAATCCCGTATAGGGTTCTTCTTGGGCAGTTTCATCCGGTTGTTGCTTTGGAGCACAGCCCGTGAGACTGAAGCCGGCGGGAATTGCTGCAATCGTCGCTGCTGCTGCAGTAGTCTTAATAAATGACCTTCTCGTTAGGGTTTTATCCATTTTGCTACCTCGGCCTTCTAGTTTACGTAATACACAGACGGATTGGTGTCCTTTTCAGGAAGCAGCTGAACAGCCTTGCGTTCAACTATCATTTTGCTTATCTCGCTATCTGGATCATCGAGATCACCAAAGTGCCGAGCGTCATATATGCAAGTATGGACACATGCAGGAGAGAGCCCTTGAACAAGCCAGTCTTTACAGAAGACGCATTTGGTCACCGTACCTTCTTTGAATGCCGCATATCCTGCTGTCTCTTTGTCAGTAAACCCGTAATCGGGTTCGTAAGGTGAGATTTTCTCTATTTTTTGACGAGCATCATAGGGACAGGCAGCAATACAAGCTTCGCAACCAATGCATTTTTCATAGTCGACAATAATAATGCCGTCATCGGTTTTCAACGATGCCCCTACTGGGCATACCTCGACACAAGGAGCATTCTCACAATGCATGCAACCCGTCGAAATATTCTGCACCGACATATTCGAGTGGGTTCCTTCTTCTTTTATTTGAACATTATTCCAATGGACACCAGGAGGCGTGTTGTTCCTGTTCACGCATGCAACCATGCACGCCTTGCATGCCGTGCATTTATTAGCTTCTATCAGCATACCGAATCTAGTCATATCCTCTTCCCCTCGTCTTTGCGATTAGTGGCGAATCCAAAGCTCTATCGCTCGGGTTCATGAGAGTTGGCCAAATCTCGATTATCATATTATCATGTTGTACTATGATAATCAATATTATATGAGGAGTTTACTGTGCTAGCGTATTCGCGGGCAGGAATCGCTTGCGCCAGCGTTAGTGCTTTTACTGCAACAGCAAAAGCACTAAGCATAGGCTATGAAAAGAGCTTGTTCACATCAAAGCTGTCCGCAAGAGCACTTGGAGCAAGAATCACGCCTTTACTGTCTTTGGCGCTTTCATACGCGAGATTCATCGCCCGTAGCTGCATAGCTCTTGGATTCTTGTCATACACCTCTGCGGCTTCGACAAACATCTCCGAGATATCTTTTTCCACTTCAGCAAGAATAGTGCGTGCATTGCGCTCACGTTCCGCCTGCGCCTCTTTTGATAAAGCATCTTGCAATTCTTTCGGGATCTTAATATCCCTAATTTCAACTGACAAAATTGTGATTCCCCATTGTTCACACTTGTCCGACATAATATTTTGTAGCTCATGATCAAGTTGCTTTCGACGCGTAGAAAGCTCCGTTAAGTGAATCTGTCCAATGGCATCACGAATAGCTGTCTGAGCTGAGCGCAAAACCGCTTTTGGATAATTCTCCACTTCCAAGCATGCTTTTTCTGGACACCAGACCAACCAAAAAAGAATTGCATCCACATCCACCGGAACGAGATCGGCCGTTAATGCCTCCTCCGCCGAAAAAGATGATGTCATGATTCGTAAATCTACACGAATGGCAACTGAGTCTACGAAAGGAATTACTCCATAGATTCCAGGCCCAGCTACTTTATGGAATTTTCCAAGCCGCAAAATTGCCATTCGCTCCCATTGCGGTGCAATGCGAATAATCGATGCGACAAGGAAACCTACGGCGATCGATGCCAAAACCGTCACTACCGACATCCATTGATACGTAAGTACAAAACAAACTAAAAAGGAAAGAGTAAAAACGGCTATCGCAAAACCGTACACCCCCGATCTCGAAGCATTATTTGACTTCGTATCGTTATCGCGATGATCCCGTTTTGAAGGCTCTTCGGTAGGCTTAAAGCGTTTCATACAAACACTCCCCCAACACGCTCAGCAACCAATGAAGCTACTTCCTCCTGCGAGAGGCCGAGCTCCTTGCAGCTTTGCATCAAATCATCAATTAATACGTTTACCGCTGCATGCATATCATCAGAAGCTCCCGTAGCTGCCTCGGCCACAAAAGTGCCTCTTCCTCGGCACGAAAATATATAACCATCCCGCTCTATATCTTGATAGACCTTGCTCACCGTGTTGTAATTAATTCCAAGGTCAATTGCTAATTCTCGAACAGTCGGCAGCTTACAACCTGCCTTGAAGCGTTCTGACGAAATGAGAAAGATAAGACGATTTCGCAACTGCACCCAGATAGGAATACCGCTATTTTCATCAATCGAAATGAGCGACTTGTCCACACTTTGTGCTGCTTGATTAATCAAATTTTGATTTGTCGCCTTCATAATGATTCCTTTAGATAGATTGTACTAGAGATATATAATTATAGTCTAATATTATATTGTTAGCTGCGAATGCAAGCCAGCACCTATTACGCAATATCTCAGACAAACACCACCTACGAGAACGCCAATACACGAAATGATTTCCAAAGCTTGTGTATCCAATAACCGTCTCAGGCCATGAAGCACAAGTGGCAGGAGCAATCCAACCGCGATAAGCCCCACCCAAAAAACGATAGAAAAATTTCCCGAAAGCAGCAGCTCACACGATTGTCGACCCGTTTCAGAGACGAACAATCTCGAGGCGAGAAACGCAACGAGCACAAGTCCTTCACCAACCGTCAACCATGCAGAGAATCCAGAATAAAAAGAGCCATTGCTCTTTCCTAAGAAAAATTTTTCTACGAGTGACGTTGCGGCAATTCCGCATGAGAGTGACGAGATAATAAACAGGAGTACCAGCAAGGGTGTATTCCAGAAATCTACCGCCACCATACTAGACAGCAAAAGCCCCGTATAGGACATAGTCGCTATCGAGAGCAACGACCCAAAGCATGCCATAACAAAAAATAGTCTTTGGAATTGAGGGAATGCAACAAAAATAGCGACAATGCCCACTGAAAGCAAAGTTGCTCCCCCAACAAACCACGCACCAACAGAAATGAGCGATTCAAAGGGATTGAATAAAATTTGAATTGCTTGGTCTGGAACGCCTAAATCAAGTGCTAGCAGCAAACAAGCAAATACCAAAGAACCCGCAGCGGTAAAAAAGCCAGCTCGCGCACCTGATGTCAGGAATTCTCTTTCACAGGAAGAGTCACGATAGTTTTGCGCATGCGAAAAAACAGCAACTAAAAAAGCACCGCCACCCGTACCCGCCAAAAATAAATACCAAACAATGTAAGAACTGAACACTGCTTCCCCCCGTTCTGTCGCCATACAGCGAGAACCGTTGCAGCTTTAGCCAATCAAGTAAGACATAGTTCTTTAGACACACTAACATTGCTTCATGCTCAAGAGAATAGAAACCTTTTTGTATTTTGTTGCACCGCTCATCTAAACAGAAAAGGCTAAAACCCTCAAGCTGTCAGCTGACCTCAGCCAGGGATCGCGTTAGCCTTGTGACGTAAAATCATGAAATCAATGTGCCCATAAAACAAATCAGACCGCAAACGAATCCATCTCGTTTCGCGGTCCGATTTCGCTCTGCCTCGTTGCAGCAACGAACCAGAGGCTTATGCGCCAGGGGCCTTTGGAGCTCCAGGGGCACCAGGAGCTTTCGGGGCACCAGGGGCGCCGGGGGCTTTGGGAGCGCCAGGGGCACCAGGAATTCCGGGAGGTTTTGGAGCTCCAGGAGCACCGGGTGCACCAGGAACGCCAGGAGCTGGAGTGGCTTTAGCACCGCAACCGGGGCACTCGTCTGCAGTTGGATCAACCTCTGCACCGCACATAGGGCACTTAACGGGGCCGGCTTCGATAGTGGGTGGTCTGAAGCACATATCGTTTCCTTTCTATTGCCTGCACTTTTTACTGCTTAGCTAATATTATACGGAGATTTCAATCAAAATCATCGTACGGATTGCCTGATATTGTACGAGTTACACTCATGTGTTTAGACTTACTTCCCTCATACCGCTCTTAAAATGCGAGGATTTCGCACCGATAACGCAAGGGGGAGAGTTTCCGACGCTATCGTCAGTAAAACCATAGTGACTATGCCATGCATCGAACCAGCAACGGCTCAAAATGATGTACGATCTGAGGCTGAAATCGCTCTGCTATTGGCGAGCAAACAGAAGTTCTTCGCTTTCCTTGACCGTTGCCAGAAAACGTCGTGAAAGATTGTCTGTCAAAGAAACGGTGACGGGAACGCCAATCATTTTTTCAAGATCGCGCGCAAAAGAATCAGGATCAAATATCACATCTTCGCATGGATCAATTCTTAAATCGACAGAGCTGTCTGGCTGCACCTTGCCTTTCACGTAAGGACCAAACAGCCAAACCTTTTCGATGCCGCAGAACTCGGCAAGCTTACGCACGCTATTGCGAATATCCCAATACGACAATCCTGGACGCGAGCTCTCGCGGGGAATTCTCAAATCGAACGGCAAACCTTGCTGGAGCACAATCTGAGAATACAACGCCGAAATCGCGGCAGAGTGAGATATACCGAGAGAGGATAAGACGTCTTCGGCCTCCTCTTTCAGCTGAGCGTCAAGTCGTGCGCTCACCGTTGTGTACATTCACTCCCTAACTTTTTAATACAATTTAGTGATATGTATTATACATAATTAAATAGTATTAAACTTGAAAACAGATGCTATTTGAAAGGTTTGTGAGGGCGCAACTGGGGAAATAAATGAAGAAATTGATAAAAATCTACCAATAATGGTATACAAACGACAAATGAGCCACTATACTTAGTGTCATTCACACGCGGCCTCGCTTAAAAAGGTACACACATGCAGACTCGGCAAGCTCACAGCTCGAAGCCACACAAGAGAAATAGTGGATCTTTTACACCATCCACTTCTGCATCGTTCACTTCAAACTCTGGTTCTTTTGCAAAATCAAACAGCGGGTCATTCAAAAAAGTTGATAGCGTCCCTCTCGCCGAAAATCCTTATGCGCGCTCATCAAGCGCTATTTATACAGGTGGCGAACGAGCAATTTTTAGAAACCAAGAAGTCGCACGGCGCAACGGCGTCATTCTGCGTGCCATGATCGCGCTTTGTCTTCTTATGATTGCTGTTATTATCGGGTTTGCCCTTGGGAAGGGCTCCACTCTCGCCGAAGCTAATACCACTACTCCACAGCAAGTATCTACCCCCGTCGTTCAAACAGTTGAAAACGGCGAAACACCTGAACCAAGTCAGGTATAAGCCCTAAAGCGCTTTGCCTCACACTTCCTTGAACTTTCTGATGCAAAGTCCGCAAGAAATGCGAGGCAATACTTTTATCGCGCTTCGATTTTGAAGCACATCAGCCGACTCTAGGCACCGGCAATTTCTTTGGCTACATAAACGCCCGTTCCGAGAGCAAGCCCAACTGACGCACCTTCGTTGGTGTAATACGGCACACTGTAAACACTACCCTGGTCAACGCCCGCCACATAAAGGCCAGGAATCGGATTGTTTTCTTTGTCCATGGCACGCAGGTGACTATCGACCTTGACGCCACCATTTGTGCCCCAGCCGCTGGGGACATATTCAAAAAGATAGAACGGCGCCTTCTTAATTGGCTTCAAGAACGCAGGGTCCTTATCGAAATCGCCGTCCTTACCCGCTTCACAAAATGCGTTGTACTTTCCGACGGTGCCTTCAAGCGAATCAAGTGAGAATTTGTCAGCAAGTTCTGCAAGCGAATCAGCTTTGAGCGCCCAGCCTTCATCTATCGCCTGCGCAAGATGCTTCTCGGCGTTTGCGGGAGTGGTCTTGTAGTAATCAGCCATGGGGCCAGAAACCCAGCTTGCAGGCTGCCCGAGATACGCGAAAATGCCATCACCTTTAACCGCTTCGTAGTAATCGGAATCCATGATGACGTACGCCTTGCCAGTGCGCAGCAGCGCCTCGCCACCAATCGCAAGCGGGAACTGAGCAATTTTAGCTTCATTAATAAAGCGTTCGCCAGCTGTATCAGTGTAAAGACCACCGAAGAGCCAGTAGCCGTAGTGCTCGTTCACGTTAGTCCAATCGGCATTAAATGGACTGCCTGACGTTGCAGCCGATACTGCCCCACATTCGTTACCAAGAACAGCGAAGTTGCGGTCCCATGCGCCACCAGCATCGAGAACCATGGTAATGCCCGTACCATCGGAAAGCATATTGCCGAGTGGGTACACCTTTGTATTGAAACGATCGAGTTGCATTTCCTCGCTGCCAAGGAAGCCGCCCGCACAGACTACAACAGAGTCAGCCATCACGTCGATGCCTTTATCAGTTTGAACGCCTCGAGCAACACCGTCCTCCATAATGATTTTCTCGGCTCCAGTGCTGTAAACAAATTCGCCACCCGCCGCTTCGATCGCCTGGATCAAAGGTGCGACGCGCTCTTCGCCACCCGTTACAAACATGTGCCTACCGCGGAAACCGACACCGTAAGAATCGGGTATAAGATCCATCGGAATACCGAGATCAAGCATCGTATTGATAGCCTCTCCCGTATGGGCAAGCGTGTTGCGCAGCAAGGCACCATTAACGCTTGTGCGCGAAAATTCGTTCATGTACGTAAAGATCGTGTCGAGCGTGACGGTGGCTCCCTCTTGTTCTTGGAGCTTCGTTTCGCAGGCGGTCGGACCGCCGCACATCGAGAAGTTCGACATAGCCGCCGATGGTGCTTTCTCAATTACCACAACACTTTTGCCCGCCTTGGAGAGATTGAGCGCGGCCATAAGACCTGCGGCGCCTGCACCAACAATGGCAACATCGCATTCTTTCTTTTCGCTTCCCTCTTTGCGAGCAATCCCCTGAGAGGCAGATTTTGCTGCGGGCTCACTTTCCGCTTGTGCGCTCTGAGCTCCCGTAGCTTGCGGGGAACAACCAGCAAGTCCAACTCCCGCGCTTAGCGCACCTGCACCAAGCAGCCCGAGAAATGAACGACGATCCAAATTAGCTTCCATTTGCTTCCTCCTTTGATGACTCTAACGCCACCATACTAAATCGCTCTTTTTCTCAATACATCACCTTGCGGGGGGTTCATGCAAACGATCAGGCATTACAATGTAAAGATCACGTCTCTGAGGTGATGTTTGGTGTAACGCGATGCGATAATATTGGAAGCACACAACGCACGATATCGAGCTTGAAGCTTACGATTGAAGCGAAATGGAAGCATCGGTTTTCAAAGGAGCAGGAATGGATCGACCGAAACGAACAGCAACTGCTCTTACACGGCTCGCAACAACACTCGAGCCGAGTTTCCCGCTTCGCCTGCTTGGCTTCGGACTCATCTACGTTTGGAGTTCATGTCTCTGGGAAACACCCATCTTCTCTCCCATTCGAGTAAGCACCGCATCTGGTGACATGTTTTCAATCTGGCTGCTTTCTGCTTGCCTGACACCTATCGCGTGCATTGCGTGCGCTTTTGCAGGACGAAAACGAGAACTAACCGAATATCCCGCCCTCTTCTTCACGGCTCCATTGTTGGCGGTTATAGGAACCATATGCGTTGCGCTCTACCCGCATAGTCCCGAAAGCCTACACGTCCCACTTGCTGTTATTGCAGGTATTGGCACAGGAGTTGGACCAGCTATCATGATTGTGCTGTGGGTTGGACTCTATGCGAGTCTCGACATTGAAGTGACCGAGACCGTAGTACCCGCATCGTTCCTTTTGATTGTTGTCTGCATGCTCGTCTTTCCCTACTTAAGCGCACCTATTGCAATTCCACTTGCTATCCTGCTACCCATCATTTCTGGAATATTGCTTGTGCTTTCAAGGAACACAGTACCCACAAGCAATCCAGCGCTCAGTAGTCGCGAGAGCGAAGGTACGTCTTCATCGTATCCGCTTGCGAGTATGCTACGAACTTTCCTGCTGATCCTTGTCGCTTATGCGATCAGTTGCTCTGTTTCGTTTCTACAAGAAGACACAATGCCCCTTTTAGCCGACGCAACCGCAACAGTCATCGGGATGCTGTTCGCGGTAGCACTTTCGATCGCAATCGTACTTTTTTCTGCGCGCATTGATCTTGAAGTTTACTTTAGATGGATGTCGGCGCCACTCATTTTATCGGTTGTCTTTGCGGCGTTTCCAAACAGCCTTTCTTTGACCATTTCGGCCGTTCTCGCCAATGCAATGTTTACCAGTCTCGAAATCATTATGATTCTTTATTTCATCCGCTTGGCTCATAAAACAAAACGGCCTGCATCGTTTTTCATTGGCATTGGTGTGTGTGCAACGTATACGGGGCTCTTGATTGGATACCTTTTGGGTATTGAGGGAGCTTCCCTTATAGCCGCCGGGCAACTAAACGCACAGACAATTTGCTTGGTTCTTGTTGGGGTATTTGCAGTGGCCATGCTGCTAGTTCCTCGAAAGGATTCGGCGTGGACCGGCGGGCACTCCCCTGCGTTGGCTTCTACTGCTTCCACTGCGGATTCGGCCGTTGATGCGGAGCCATCAATCAGCCCCCCTATCACCTTCGACATGATTTGCGATAACGTAGCGCAGCGCCATAAGCTTTCAGCTCGCGAGACCGAGGTCTTTAAGCTCATGGCACAAGGAAGAAGCCAGCCCTATATCCGCGAAGTTCTGTA
>JAVWLC010000033.1:10593-12712 GCA_036638175.1 Raoultibacter sp.
ACCGTCTCGACCCACATCAAACATATTTATCGCAAGCTCGACATTCACTCCAAAGAGGAACTGATCGACATGGTAACCAAAAGTTAACTCGGAAAACCGAATCGGCTTTATGACCTGCGAGTTCTTTCATCTCACCTGTTTTCGGGTATAGCAAAGCTGCGACCTGCGCTCATGCAAAGATACCCGCGTTCACGCGATGGAACGCGTGCGATTCTTTCGTATGGTAGGCAGCGTCAAAGAATCTTGAGGGAGGACCTACCATGAAAGAACATACCATCAGTCGACGCAGTTTTCTCGCAGGCATCACGGCTACAGGAGCACTTGCAGCCACGGGCGCACTTGCAGGCTGTGCACCAACCGAGAAGAGCGCACAGGCAGAAAGCGGTTCAAGTAAATCTGCTACAACATCATGGCGTGACAAGCCAGAGGCTATTACCGATATCGCCGAAACACTTGAGGCTGACCTTGTGGTCATCGGTGCAGGCAACGGCGGTCTTGTTGCCGCAACCACCGCAGCGCAAAATGGCTCAAAGGTCATCGTACTCGAAAAGGGTGGCGATATTGCTGCTGCGCGTGAGGCAATCGGTGCGCTCAACTCAAAGCTTGAGCCCGACCACTATGAAGACCCCGCAAAGCTCATGAACCATGCAAACATGACCCAGTCGGGCGATGCGAACATGCTGCTTTATAAGACGTGGGCAGACCAGTCCGGCGAGATGATCGAGTGGATGAAGGAGACCCTTGAGCCCAAAGGCATGCTCTTCCCCTTCGAGTGGCACTGCCCTGATGCTTCGATTGCCCCCGAAGCGTACTATCCAGCCATGTGCTACAACCCCTGTCTCGAAGAGTACAATCCCGACGGCCCCAACTATGGCGCCTACATGCATCTTGAAATGATGCGCGAAGTACTGCTCGATCTTGGTGGCGAAATCCTCTTCACCTCCCCTGCTCAGCAACTGGTGCAGGATGACTCTGGCAAGGTAACAGGCGTTATTGCCAACTCCAAAGAAAAGGGTAACTTCCAGGTGAATGCCAACAAGGGTGTCATCATCTGCACGGGTGGCTACGGCGCCAACGAAGAAATGCTTGCTGATCTTTGCCCTGTTGTATCCGATTACTGCGTGCTCGGCGACAGCGTCACCGAGGAAGGCGACGGCATCAGGATGGCGCTGTGGGCAGGCGCATACCTCGAAGCAGGCGGATCGTGCATGATCTGGAACCGCGGCCTTATGAACGACGACACCGAGTTCGGTCGCCCCTGGCAAGGCCAGATCTTCCTACCTGGCAGCCAGCCGTTCTTGCACGTCAACAACAATGGCGAGCGATTCATGAACGAAGACCAGTGCTACCCCATGAGCTACTCTGGCGGGCTCAATCAACCTGGTCACTTCTCCTGGGAGATCTGGGATGCAAGCTACTGGGACGACATTCAGCAGTTCGACACCTGCGGCTGCTCGCGCTTAGCTCCAGCTCCCTCAGGAACCGCGTTCAACGCCGATGTCTACAACCTTGAAGCTCCCAGCAAAGAAAACCTCGATAGCTTCTGGTTCGCTCCAAACCTCGAGAGCGGCGCAATCAAGAAAGCTGATTCACTTGAGGAACTCGCCAAGGCAATGGGCTTCGACTCCGAAAAGACCGCAGCATTCACTGCTTCCGTCAAGCGCTACAACCAGATGGTAGCCGAAGGCCACGACAGTGATTTCGGCAAAGAACCGTTCCGCATGAGTGCTGTTGACGAACCGCCTTACTACGCAGCGCGTATTGCAGGCGAGTTGCTCGTTACCACCCATGGCGTCGTGACCGACACCTCCAGCCGTCCGTTGCGCGAAGATGGTACCGTTATCGATGGCCTCTATGTCTGCGGAAACGACCAGGGTGGTTTCTATCCCCACAACTACCCAAGCAACTTCACGGGCATTAACGCTGGTCGCGTTGCAACCTTTGCCCGCATCGCGGCTAAGCATGCACTGGGAATTGCCTAGAACTTGCAAGCTCCGTGAGCCCTGCAAGTGCACTTACAAAAGAGTCGAAGTCTCAGGATTTCGGCTCTTTTCGTGCAAGGTAGAATACGTGCAGAATATGGCTTTTGGCATCCTATCGCTTGTCGCGCCGACCCTCA
>JAVWLC010000034.1:0-7235 GCA_036638175.1 Raoultibacter sp.
AAGATGTCTTCGAAGTCAATGAAGTTGACGGGATTTTGCTGTATGCCCCCATGGTCAATGTGGGGAGTTTCGGTAAGCAGTTTTGAAAAGTCTTCAACAGGCATGGGGCGATAGAAGTAATAACCCTGAGCATAGTTGCATCCAATATCTGCAAGAAAATCGATTTGTTCTCGGGTTTCGACGCCCTCAGCAATAACTTTGAGATCTAAGAGGGTTGTCATGTGGAGCACTGATTCAAGGATGCTTTCGCCACGGCTTGCTCGGTCTTCCGACCAGCTGAGAAATCCCATATCAATTTTTAAGATGTCAACGTCTAGATCCTTGAGCACGTTGAGGGATGAATAGCCGCTTCCAAAGTCATCCATCAGAATAGTCATGCCACTGCGCTTGAGGTCTTCTGCCATTTTCGCTATATTGCTGCCGCCAACAAAAGCACTTTCGGTAATCTCTAATTTCAAAAGTGCTCGATCAAGATCATGCCGTTCGATCAGATCATTTAAGACATTGACTACGTCAACCGAATACATGTCAGCTTGAGAAATGTTGATGGAGATCGGTACGGGTTGAATGCCTTTATTGAGCCAGCTTCGCAGCTGTCGGCAAACGCTTTCCCAGATGTATCGATCGAGGTTGACGATAAAGCCATTTTCTTCAAGTACGGGAATAAATGTGTCGGGCAAGACTACGCCACGATCAGGGTGATTCCATCGTACCAGTGCTTCTGCCCCAACAATTCGGCCGCTTTTGATATCGCATTGGGGCTGCATATACACGACGAATTCATTGTTTTCAAGGGCCCGCTGGATTTCAAGCAAGAGTCTGACATCTTCTTCGTGTTTACGCGTTGCGCCTTCTTCATACCAAGCAATACGATCGCTGAGGTTCTCTTTGATCGAGTTTCGGGCAAGAACTGCTCTGTCGTAAACTGAGCGAAGCGAGAGCTCATCGTCTTTGAGTCTGCAAACACCCATAATGGGGAAAAACCCGACGCTTTCCTTGTATTCGAGCGAAGGTGCTTGGATTGCTTCATTGAGCTGCGTTTCGACCCCTGTGTCCTGGGGAAGGAGGAGCGCGAATCCGTCACCGCCAAAATAGCCAGCAACACTGGGATGATCGCGATTGATTTCTTTGAGACGTCGTGCGATGGTTTTGAGAAGCTTGTTGCCCGCATCGCGCCCATACCATTCGCTAAACAGACGTGAATCCTTGATGTCTAGGCAAAGTATTTCAAACAGTTCATCAGGGTGTTTATTGATGAGAGTAGATGCTTCCCGAAAGAAAGCTTCAGGCTGGTAGAGGCCTGTGAGAGAGTCACGGTCTCGCAGAAGTCTGAACTGCTTTTCTTGGTGCTTAAGCTCCTGCTCGCGTTCGATTTTTCGTTCCTCGATGTCGAGAATAAAGCACATGAGCATATCGGGATTGGTGCTACGATCAACTTGAGCAAGCGTTTGGGATGTCCAATGGTATCCGCCGTCTTTGAGATGTTGGCGGAATTCGCCACGGATTTCGCGTTGACCCGCGGCGAAGCTTCGCTTAATGGTTGCGGGCGTCCAAAACTGAATAAACTTTTTACGGTCCTCAGGGTGAATGAGGAAGTTTGCTATTTCGACGATGTCGCCGAGTGATTCGGAAAACAGGGGCAGTTCAAACTTTTTGTCTTCGAAATACAGTATTTTGAACGTTTCATCTTCTAAATTAACTTCAAGAAGTTCGTCATAAATACTTTGTTGCGTAAAACGGGCAAATGAGTCTTTGTTTGAAGCGTCGATACCTTTTGAAGCAATGACGGCACAGTTGCCATGTTGAGGCCAATTGACGCTGATACAGCTGATTTCGACCCATTGCTCGAGGTTGACGTTGTAGATGACTTGACGGGTTGATCCTTCTTGTTCGAAACCGCAATGGGCCCATGGGCAATCCTCGCAGGGGCTTTCTTCGCTACGAAGTGCGCTATAGCAAGTGTCTCCAGGACGCGTGCCAGGGAAGAGGCGCTGAGTCTCTTCACTGAGATAGACAAGCCGATGGTCGCAATCAATAACGTATACGTTTGCGATTGCGTTTTCTTGACCCCCTGCTCCGGTCATGCCGTATTCGCCTTCCTGATGCATTAAGTACGTGTATTAATTGGCGTTGTTTACTGTCAAGATACCGCTAAAAGGTAATAGTACCACTCAATCGATCTGGGATTACTGTAAATATTATACTCCCGAATATCGCGAAAAAGCGACAAGGCCAGCGCTCGCACGCGGTCTTGTCGCTTTCGGTTTTTGACCCACTATATCGTGTGGATTATTCCCATTCTATAGTCCCAACAGGTTTTGGTGTGAGGTCATAAACAACACGATTAATTCCTGGAACTTCGTGCGTGATGCGTTCAACAATGCGCTCGAGAAGATCGTAGTCAATGCGCTCGATGGAGGCGGTCATAGCATCAACGGTGTTGACTGCACGGATGATTACGGGGTACTCAAAGCTGCGGGCATCGTTGCGTACCCCGACGGATTTGAAGTCGGGGACAACGGTAAAGTATTGCCACACTTTACCCTCAAGGCCTGCGGCGGCAAACTCTTCGCGCAAGATGGCATCTGAAGCTCGAACGCATTCGAGGCGATCGCGCGTAATGGCCCCAAGGCAGCGAACACCCAGACCAGGTCCGGGGAAGGGCTGGCGTTCGACCATGCTTTCGGGTAGACCGAGCGCGCGGCCGACAACGCGGACTTCATCTTTGTAGAGCAATTTGACGGGCTCGCAAAGCTCAAATTGAAGATCGTCAGGCAGGCCTCCGACGTTGTGATGGGCCTTGACGCCATCGGACTCGAGAATGTCGGGATAGATGGTGCCCTGCGCGAGGAAGCTTACTTCGTCACCGACTTTGCGGGCTTCTTCTTCGAATACGCGAATAAATTCCGTACCAATAATCTTACGTTTTTTCTCAGGCTCGGAGATGCCTTTAAGCTTATCGAGGAACCGATCGGTTGCATCGATATAAATAAGGTTTGCATCAAGCTGGTTCTCAAAGACATCGACAACCTGTTCGCTTTCGCCTTTGCGCATGAGCCCGTGATTAACGTGTACGCTGATGAGCTGTTTGCCAACGGCTTTGATGAGGAGGGCGGCAACAACTGAGCTATCAACGCCACCTGACAGAGCGAGCAACACTTTCTTGTCTCCGATTTGAGCGCGGGTTGCTGCTACTTGTTCGGCGATAAATGCTTCAGCTTGTTCAGGCGAAGTTATGCGTTCCATGGTTTCTGGTCGCTTATTTGGATCCATCTGGGATACCCTCCTTGTAGTAGGCGATAGTCTGAGCGAATTATACCGACAAACATGGCGTTGCGTCAGTAGGATGCAGGTTGCTGGGAAGAAAACGTTTGATGGACATCTTAGCAATTGATGGCTTGACAATATCTGTATGCGTCTCTAATATAACAACCGTTATATAACGTATGTAATATTGAAAAGGGTGACAAAAATGCCTGAGCAACGGGTAGATAAGACCATGATTCTCGATGCCGCGCTTGTTCTTGTGCGGACCGAAGGCGAGAGCGCTTTGAGCGCGCGATTGGTTGCCGCAGAAGCTGGTTGTTCGGTGCAGCCGATCTACAGTCTTTTTTCTGACATGGCGAATCTTACACGCGAACTGTATGACTACGCGCGTTTTTGGGTTGCTGAGTATAACCGCCAACACGCTCATGAGGGTTCGAACCTGTTCGAAGCAAACGGATTTTCACACTTGCGTTTGGCTGCGACGGAAACGAACTTGTTTCACTTTCTCTACTTATCGAAGCATATGAGTCCAGAGGGTATTGAGGGGATGTTTGAGAGTGTTGCGCTTGAGGGAGTTGTGGAGTGTATTCAGGAACTTGGGCATCTTCCTGCAGATGAGGCTCATGATCTCTATCTTAATATGATTGTCTATACCCATGGTCTTGCATCGATGCTTGCTTGTGGGGCGCAGTTTGAGCAGGCGGAGCTAGTTCGGTGTGTCGATACAGCGTTCCATGCATTTCTTAAGGCAGGAGGCGATGGCCATGCGTCAGCGTGTTCGTAGACTTATTTTGCTGATCTCGTTTCTTATTTTTCCGATTACCATATTTTACTTTTCGCCCGCACTCATTGTTTCGGGTGCGCTTGAGGGTGTTGTTGTGGCAAGCGCCCTTGTCTTTGGGCTACAACTTGTGTTTGCTTTGGTTTTGAGACGTGCGTTCTGCGGCTGGGTTTGTGCTGCGGGCGGTCTGCAGGAGCTTGCAGCAACCGTAAACGGGAAGCGGACGAAGCGGGGCTGGCGTACGTATATCAAGTACGTGATCTGGGTTCCTTGGATTATCTCGATTATTGCGTGCGCGTGGATTGCAGGTGGTTTCACGGTTGTTGACCCTCTCTATCATATTCCTGGTGGTATTTCGATAGAAAGCCCTCTGGGTCTTGGTATTTACTTTGGAATCGTTGCCCTCTTTTTTATTCCGAGCCTGTTCCTTGGTAGGCGCGCGATGTGCCAGTGTATTTGCTGGATGGCGCCTTTTATGGTGATCGGTGAAAAGATTGGGGGCTTATTGCATGTGCCACAGCTCCATATTGCATCAAAGCCTGATGCCTGCATTACGTGTGGTAAATGCACGAAAGTTTGTCCGATGAGCTTGGATGTACAAGAGCTTTTAGGAAGCGGCAAGATTGCTGACGTTGACTGTATTCAATGCGCAGAATGCGTGGATGTATGTCCAAAAGATGTGCTTGCGGTGCGTTTCGGCAAGTAATTGCGGGGGATTTGCAGACTCAGCAAAGGGCTCACTGCGCGATAGGCATGTGCGCAAAAGAAGCAAGAGGCATATAATGACCAGCAAGAACGTGAGCACGGCGTTGCGCGATCTGGAATAGGCGTGCCATTGACCGATGCATCACTCATATCCCCTTTGTTGTAGGAGGAAGTATGGTCGCGCTGTTTGTTGTCCTTGCGGTGATTGTCGTGTTCGTGATTGTTCTTGTGGTGAACGCCGCAAAACTTAAACCAATGCCTATCGAAGATCCGCTACCCCCCAGTACTGCGCGTGGCGATGATGCTTCGGTTGCTCGCTTTCAGGAGATGTTGCGATGTGCGACGGTATGGGCGGCAGAGAGCCCTCATGCTGATCGCACGCCGTTTGATGATTTCGTGCCCCGTATGCGCGAGGTGTATCCGCAGGTGTTTAATTCGCTCGAGCTTACGATGTTTGAGACCTATGGAATCATGCTTAAATGGAAGGGCTTCAATCCTGATCTCGCGCCCGTTGTGCTGATGGCGCATCATGATGTGGTTGATGCAAATCCTGAAGGATGGACACATGATCCCTTTGGGGCAGACATTGCGGATGGCAAGATTTGGGCACGAGGATCGGTAGATACTAAGTGCATTCTTGCGGGGCTCTTTGAGGCAACTGAGGTGCTCTTAAGTGAAGGTTATGTTCCTCCCCGAGATATTTACTTCTGTTCGTCAAACTGCGAAGAGGACAGCGGCGATACCGCTCCTGCTATGGTTGCGTACTTTAAAGAGCAGGGGATCACGCCGTTTTTCGTGCTCGATGAGGGAGGTGCGGTTATCGACAATCCGCCATTGGGGGTGTTATGTCCGTTTGCGGTTATTGGCGTTACGGAGAAAGGGCTTTTCAACGCATACGTCACGACGAATTCTCAAGGGGGGCATGCCTCGACTCCTTCGCTTGAGGATGCAACGGCTAAGCTGGTTTCATCGCTTGATGAGGTTCAAAAAAATCCACCTGCCTCAAAACTTTCCGAACCGATTGAAGTCATGCTTAAAGAGCTCGCTGCCCATGGAGGCTTTGGGCTGAAGATCGTCTTTGGTAACCTCTGGTTGTTCCGTCCGTTGGTGCTCAAAATCATGAAGAGTAATCATGAGACGGCAGCTATGGTTCGTACCACGTATGCGCTTACTGAGCTTGCAGGAAGTCCTGCGGCGAACATTATTCCTAAGCAGGCTCAGGCGACGGTCAACGTTCGTGTTGACCCCCTTGAAACAGTTGATCAGGCGTTTGCTCGGCTCAAAGGGCATTTCGATAGCGAAACTGTCTTTGAGGTACGCAATGCCATCGAGCCTTCACCTGTTTCAGCTTTCGTCAATGATCCGGCGTTTGATTATCTGTGCAAAGTGACGCACAGCTTGTATCCTGATGCAGGTATTGCTCCTTACGTACAAAGTAGCTGTAGCGATGCGCGTCACTTTTCACGCATTTGCCCTAACACATATCGGTTCGCTGGCTTTCTTTTTAAGGGTGATCAGCGTAGCCGCATCCATGGACAGGATGAGAATCTTGATGTGGAAGCTTTCAAGCAAGGCGTTGGATTCTATATCGAGCTCATTCGTCATCTTGATCTTTTAGGGAAGTGAGGCATTATGGCTGATGCGGTAAAGCAAGGCGGAAAGTTTTTCTATGGCTGGTGGATTGTTGTG
Organism: Raoultibacter sp.; assembly: GCA_036638175.1. Lineage (GTDB taxonomy): Bacteria > Actinomycetota > Coriobacteriia > Coriobacteriales > Eggerthellaceae > Raoultibacter. The sequence continues at coordinate 6,443 of JAVWLC010000034.1, forward strand.
GGCGGGCTGCTCATTATGGCTACCTGCTATACAGTGTTTGTGAACTGTATTCCGCTGTTCCAATCACACATGGTGCAAGATCTCGGGATCACAGTAGGCCAGTTCAACACAGGCGTTTCGATCTGTACGGTAGTTGCGGTGTTTGCGTCGCTTGTTATCGGTCGGCTGACCGATAAGATGAGCGCTCGTGTTTTGGGGGCAATTACGGTTATCACGAGTGCGATTGTGCTCGTGGCGTTTTCGTTTATCACGCAGCTTTGGCAACTCTATGCGCTGTGCATTGTTGCTGGCATGGTAGTTGTTGCAGGCACGCGTTTGCTTGTTTCGGTGCTCATATCAAATTGGTTCACCCTCAAACGAGGGCTTGCAGTTTCGATTGCGCTTTCGGGGTCAGGGATTGGTGGTGTCATTCTTTCACCCGTTACCAGTGCGATGATTGTGGGATATGGGTGGCGCTCGGCGTTTTTGTTGCTCGCTGTTATCTGCTTGGTTGCTGCGCTTCCTATTGCGGTCACGATGTTTCGCTCTCGTCCGAGCGATAAGGGTCTTGAGCCTTATGGGGCGGGGCAGGTCGAAAAGACGAAAGCGGATCGCTCGCCCGATACGCCCGTCAGTGTTTCGATTGGCTGGAAGGTGCTGCGCAAAAATTCAGGGTTTTGGCTGCTTATCATTGGCTTTGTCATGATGGGTGTTGTCAATGGAGCCATCATTACGAACTCGATTTCCAACATGACCTCGGTTACGCTTGATGGTGCCGAAGTTATCATCGGTGGACACTCGACAATTTGGGCAG
>JAVWLC010000034.1:7245-12379 GCA_036638175.1 Raoultibacter sp.
ACCGTGTGGTCGTTCTATCTTGCGGTAGTTATTGTTGCGAAAATTTCTCTGGGAGCAATTTATGATCGCTGGGGTATGAAGCTGGGTACTATTCTCGGTACGATTACTTCGGTTGCCGCAGGTGTGGCACTGTGCTTCCCGACCACTGATTGGGGTCCGATTCTTGCGTGCCTATTCTTCGGGTTTGCCACGTGCATGGGAACGGTTGCTCCTCCGATTATGGTGGTGAAGGAGTATGGAAAGAAAGACCTTGGAACTGTCACAGGAATCGTGACCGCTTTCGAAATGTTCGGTGCCGCTATCGGTGCGGTTGTTTCGGGCATCATGTTCGACGCAGCGCTTTCGTTTTTCCCCGTATGGATTATGGTGATTGTGGCTTCTATACTGATGGGTGTTACCTTGTTGGCATCGATCCCCGTAGCTCGCAAGCTGGTTGCACGGCGTATTGCCGAAGGAGCACCCGAGCTTGATGCGGAGGGGTTTGAGATTGGGGTTCAGGGGCGCGCATAGTGACTTTGTGAGCATTGCAGCGTCTGCTGCTCCATGAAAACTTCCCGCACCCGATTGTTTTGGGTGCGGGAAGTTTTGTTTTGTGAGAAGTGCGGGATTGTTCGGATGGTCTTTATTCAGCGCGGGCCAAGGCTTTCTCGTAGTCCTTCGTTCCGACGAAAATCTCGTTGGTGTACGGATTTCTCTTGAGCTTCTTGGCGCGGTACATGATGTAGCCGAAGGCGAGCACGTTGGCTACGAGGGCAATGATCGAAACTGTCAGGTTGACGTTAGGGTTGTTGACCGACTGAACAGCGAATACGCTGGAGTCTTGGAACATGGGGAACACCTGGGCGAACATGCACCAAATGGCAAGCGTGAACGCGCGGTTTTGTATCCAACCACCCTTGTTCCAGAAAAATGCTGCAACGGTTGGTGCGAGGAGCAATGCGAAACCACAGTACCATGCGTGAGTTGGGAGACAGTTATAGGTGTAGCAGAAGTTCCACAGGTCGTAGGCGATGATGAAAACCCAGGTCATGTCAGGCCAAAGCATGTCCTGTTTTTTCTTGCTGACATAGATACCGAACCAACCAGTCATACATGCTATGTTGATGAGGCCAGCGGTACCATTGAGTACATTGTGCCAGCCACCATAGAGCGTGACGCCTTCGCTTGAGACCCAGGTGGTACCCCAGGCACGAATAGCTGATTCGAAATCGCTTACAACAGCGATGAGGATATTGACCGCCACGATGACGAAGGGGAAGCATTTAAACCAGTTCGACTTTCCAATTTTGCCCCACTTGTATTTGAGTGCCATAAAGCCAATGCATCCGATAGTGGCAGCGTAAAGCTTCGCGTAATGGAACCAGCTGTTCATATGCAAATGCGTTGGATTGTTGAGCGCCCATTCTTGACCGATACCTGCGCCAATAGTGATGGCGATAAAGTAAGCCGTCAAAATTGCAGGAAGTACGATAAAGCAGAAGATGCCACCTGCCTTACTGCGTCGAGCAAATTCGTTGATAAGGATGAGGCCGATGAAAACAATAGCCCAACCTATCCATTGGTAGATGGCGTTTTCGCCGTAGACTTCAAATAACATTGGTTGCTCCCTTTTCGATTGTGGACACACGGTACCAAGCATCACTGCTGACGCTCTTGCCAACCGGGCACTTCGTGTGGCCGATTTTCCTTGAGTGGTTGGTTCCCCTTATGGTTTAAACGCTCGCCTGTCCAGTTCGTTGGCGAGCGCGCACTCCCTATCCAAATGCAGTGTCTGCGCAATAATGTCTTTGATTACTTCGTCGTCGACTTCGGGGTGGCAGCGCACAAATCCCACAATGCCGACGATGAGTACATAAAACGTTTCATACAGATGATCAATTTCTATTTCGTGCAATGCTTGGTAATCTTGGACTGTCGTCTTTATGATGTATGAGGTAATGCGATCGGCAACACGGTTGAGAAACTCGAGGTAGAGAGCTGAGTTTTCTCGAGAGGCAAGCGCTTGGCGAAATGAATCATGCTCGAAGACACCAACTCTCAGCAGCTTCACGACACTCTCAAGGGCATGCTCTATATCGCCCTCTCGACGCTGCGTGTTCCAGTATTGCATTGCTTCGAGATAATCAGCAATGTAGTCATCGAGAACCGCAGAGGTAACCGCGTCTTTGTCAGGGAAGTAATGATAGAAGAGCGAGCGCGTGATGCCAACGCGGTCGGTAATGCTCTGGACGGAAGTTTTCGAAAGACCGTTCTCCTCATAGAGCTCTCGCGTGGCTGCAATAATCGAGGCGCGGCGCAATGCGTGCTGTTTGGTTTCGGTGGGTGTGTCGGTGAGGGTCTCTGCTGTTTGGTGGGAGGTCGTGGGTGTACTTATTTCAGCAGCGAGGTGCTTGTGCGTGGCTTCTCCCATGTGCTCACCCCTTCGTTCTTTTGAGTAGGTTTGCTTTTGAGGTTCTAGTGACCTGCTCATTCCTTCTGAGCGCAGAATACGACTTTCGTTGACGACCTGTCAATGAACAGATTTGACGATCCGTCAATATTGGGTGTTGAAGCAAGTTTTAAGAATAAAAAGTAAAAATATCTAGGAAAAAAAGAACAAACGTTCTATAATCGGTTGAGCAAAAAAGTAAGTCTTGAAGGCTCTGTCATTAGAAACAAACCTTATACGATGGCTCGCGTGCGACTGATGATCTGTTTGAAAGGAATCGCCATGGAACTTAACCTCAATGACTTTATCGAAACCGTCCAAAACGAAGAAGTGATGTACCTAGCAACATCAGCGCACGATAGCGTGTCGATTCGCCCTGTGAGCCCTCTTATGAAAGAGCGGGGTGTTGTCTGTTTCTATACGAGCAAAGACTCTCGAAAGTATGAGCAGATGAAAGAAAATCCACAGGTTGCATTCAGCGTTGGTGCTGTTGGGCGATATCAGGCTGAGGGTACGGTGAGATTTCTTGGGAGTGTCTTTGCTGACGAAAACGCCGGATTGTACGCTGCTTATAAAGAAAGATATGCAGGAGCTTTCGAAATGAGTGCACCCGGCGAAGTGATGGAGTTACATGAGTTTATCGCCATTGATCTGGTCTTGATTAAGGGCTGGATCTTCGACAAAGCGAATCCTGAGATCCCCGTTGGACAGGGTGAGATTCACTTTTCATAGGCCTATCGTATCCGCATGGGTATACTGGGGCTGTACGTTGTCCTGCTTGAAGAAAGGTGGGTTCGATGGATGGCCAGAGTGCCACTTCGAAACTTGAATTAATACTAGGGAGCGAGGGAGTTGCGCAGCTTGCTTCTTCGACCGTTATGGTGCTTGGTCTTGGGGGCGTGGGTTCAAATTGTGTTGAGGCATTGGCGCGCGGCGGCGTAGGTAGGCTTATTGTCGTCGATCATGATGTTGTTCAAGAAAGCAATATTAACCGTCAGGCAATTGCTTACCGCAGTACAATCGGCAAAAAGAAAGCCGAGGTTATGCGGTGCATGATAGCTGATATCAACCCAGATGCCGAAGTGATTGCTCTTGACATGTTTGTTCTCAAAGAAAATCTTGCTGGCTTGATTGAAGCGTATCGTGATCGCCTTGATTATGTTGTGGATGCGATCGATACCGTTTCGACAAAGCTTGCGCTTGCGGAATACGCTGATCAAGAAGGCATTACATTGATTAGCAGCATGGGAGCAGCTAACAAGTTGTATCCGGAGTGCTTCAAGCTTGCCGATATTTACGATACCGTCAACTGTCCACTGTGTCGCGTTATTCGCAAGGAGGCTCGTAAGCGGGGGATTGGCGCGCTGCGGGTGCTCTATTCCTGCGAGCAGCCCGTTGACGTCCCAACGCGTGAGGGGGCAACCCGTAAGGAACGTTCGAATCTTGGCACGGCATCGTTTGTACCGCCGATTATGGGGCAGATGATAGCTGGTGAGGTAATCCGTGATTTGTCGGGTGTCGCGTGTAGTTCGGAAGCAGGTGATGCTTGTGCGCCGGTATGACATGCACTGCCATCTCGATTTTTTTGCGGACACCGAAAAAACGGTTGAGCTTGTTGCGGAAAGCGGCAACCGTTTTCTGTCGGTTACAGTAACACCCGAGGGCTATAGCCGGGCAGCTCGTTTGTTTGCATCGAGCTCTCAGGTGCGCGTAGGACTGGGTCTTCACCCCTGGTGGATTGCCGACGGTAGGTGTACCGTTGATGATCTTGTTGCGTTTGAGGCTTTGGCGAAGCACGCTGCGTTTGTGGGGGAAGTTGGACTTGACTTCGGAAAACGCTGTGCCGGCTCAGAAAGTGTTCAGCGCGAAGCGTTTGGACGAGTTGCTCGGGCGTGCGTCGACGGGGCTGCACAAGTGATTTCAATCCATGCGGTTAAGGCTGAAGACGAAGTTCTGGATGTTTTGCAACGCACGGGTTGCTTGGATGAGAGTTCATGCATTTTGCACTGGTTCTCAGGATCGAGCGAGCAGTTGGCGCGCGCGAGTAAGGCAGGCTGCTACTTTTCGGTAGGACCTCGCATGCTTGCTTCCAAGCGGGGACGGGAATACGTTAAGGCAATTCCTCGTGACAAGTTGCTTGTTGAGACCGATGCGCCGTCAGAGCCAGCTTCAAGCATGGAATTCCAAGCGTGCGAACAGCTGCTGAGCGAAACACTGGTGCAACTTGATGAGATTCTTGGCAACGATATTCTTTCCCAAGTAGAGCGGACGAGCGCAGAGCTCTTTGGATCATTGACGCTTGACTAGCAACCGCCTCGCTCGCTCATGACGAGGTCAACGTTGCACAGGGGGTATTGCATAGTGATGCTCCTTTGCTGTCTTTGGGTTACGTACTGAAAATCTACCATGTCGCTAGGTCTGCAATCTCGCGATGTATTGAATTGCAGAATATGCACAACCAGACAATGCCTTTGTGTAATAGGGTGAACGTATTGAACACACCATGCTTGCGCCTCGATACTGTCAATGCAAAAATTTTCCTTGCTTCAAGCCGAAAGCTTCGATACAATGAACGACTTTCGCCTTTAAGCCATCTTGGTAGGCGATTCACTTCTCACTTCTCTTTGAATCCGAACAGCCATATTGCGGGGTGATACGGTCATGCAAACAGATGAAACAACGCCACCAAAAACCGATGTGATGATT
>JAVWLC010000035.1:0-8239 GCA_036638175.1 Raoultibacter sp.
ACGTTCATACGAGAAGGAACGCCCAGCGGGTTCAAAATAACGTCGATCGGCGTACCATCAGCGAGGTAAGGCATGTCCTCAACAGGCATAATACGAGAGATAACACCCTTGTTACCGTGGCGACCAGAAAGCTTATCGCCCTGCTGAATCTTACGCTTCTGAGCAACATAGATACGAACGAGTTCGTTAACACCTGGTGCCAGCTCGTCGCCTTCAAGGCGGGAGAAGCGGCTGATGCCAATAACACGACCACCTGAGCCGTGAGGTACTTTGAGGCTGGTGTCGCGAACTTCGCGAGCCTTCTCACCGAAGATTGCACGAAGCAGACGTTCTTCTGCAGTGAGCTCGGTTTCGCCCTTGGGAGTAACCTTGCCAACCAAAACGTCGCCCGGGAAAACCTCAGCGCCAATACGGATGATGCCGTCACCATCGAGATCAGAAATCATGTCATCGGAGATGTTTGGAATCTCACGGGTGATTTCCTCAGGTCCCAACTTGGTGTCGCGGGCATCGATTTCGTACTCAGAAATGTGAATAGAGGTGAGAAGGTCTTCTGCAACAACACGCTCAGACACAATGATAGCGTCCTCGTAGTTGTAGCCTTCCCACGGCATGTAAGCGATCATCAAGTTTTGACCAAGAGCAAGCTCGGCGCCATCGCAGCTCGGTCCATCGGCAAGTACGTCACCCGCATGGACTTCGTCGCCCTTACGGACGATGGGGCGGTGGTTGATGCAGCCGCTTTGGTTGGAGCGCTGGAACTTCGGAATCAAATACTCGTCATATTCGCCATCGTTGTTCAGCACGATGATAGTCTGACCATCAACGTAGTCAACAATGCCTGAGTTTTGAGCAACAAGGATCTCACCTGAGTCAACCGCAATGCGGTGCTCAATGCCGGTACCAACAAGCGGCGCCGAAGGACGCAGCAACGGCACGGCCTGACGCTGCATGTTCGAACCCATGAGGGCGCGGTTAGCGTCGTCGTGCTCCAAGAATGGAATAAGTGATGTAGCAACAGATACCATCTGGCGCGGAGAAACGTCCATGTACTCAACCATTTCGGCTGGCACTTCGTCAGGCTCACCGAAGACACCGTTGGAGTCTTTGGTGCGGCAAAGGACGCGAGCAGCCCTGGTAAACGAACCATCTTCGTTGCGGGTACCATATTCGCGTGTCTCAGGATCAAACTCGTCGTTTGCCTGAGCAATCGTGAAGTTTTCCTCTTCGTCGGCGGTCAGGTAGTCAACGTCGTCGGTGACCTTACCTTTTACAACACGACGATACGGCGTCTCAATGAAGCCGTAAGGGTTGATGCGCGCATAGGTAGCAAGCGAACCGATGAGGCCGATGTTCGGACCTTCAGGCGTCTCGATCGGGCACATGCGGCCATAGTGCGAAGTGTGAACGTCGCGGACTTCAAAGCCTGCGCGCTCACGAGAAAGACCTCCAGGTCCAAGAGCTGAGAGGCGACGCTTGTGCGTAATGCCAGCAGCAGGGTTGGTCTGGTCCATGAACTGTGAAAGCTGCGAAGAACCGAAGAACTCCTTGATAGACGCCACAATCGGGCGAATGTTAACAAGGCTCTGCGGCGTAATATCGTCGGGCTCCTGCATGCTCATGCGCTCGCGAACGACGCGCTCCATACGAGAAAGGCCGATGCGGAACTGATTCTGAATAAGCTCACCGACCGTACGAATACGGCGGTTACCGAAGTGGTCGATGTCGTCGGTCGCGAAACCTTCTTGACCTGCATGCAGTCCAACGATGTACTGCATGGAGCGGACGATATCGTCATCGGTCAGCGTAGAACTCTCATAGTCGGGATCAAATCCGAGCTTCTTGTTGATCTTATAGCGACCCACCTTCGCCAGATCATAGCGCTGCGGATTGAAGAACAAACCTTCGAGGAGCGTGCGTGCCGAATCGATTGTCGGCGGCTCACCAGGACGGAAGCGCTTGTAGAGCTCAATGAGCGATTCCTCTTTGGTCGTAGCTGGGTCACGATCAAGCGTGCGGAGCACCATTTCGTCGTTGCCCAAAAGCTCGATGATTTCTTCGCGAGTCTCAGCAAGACCGAGAGCACGCAAAAGCAAGGTTGCCGGCTGCTTACGCTTGCGGTCGATACGAACCGACAGAATGTCGCGCTTGTCGGTTTCGAATTCGAGCCAAGCACCACGAGACGGGATGACCTTAGCATTAAATATAGTTTTATCGGAGGTCTTGTCACGCTCAGACGCGAAGTACACGCCAGGAGAGCGAACAAGCTGCGAAACAACGACACGCTCGGTGCCGTTGATGATAAACGTACCACGCGGGGTCATAAGCGGGAAATCGCCCATAAAGACGTCCTGCTCTTTAATCTCGCCGGTCTCGCGGTTGATGAAGCGAATTTCAACGAACAGCGGAGCCTGATATGAAACGTCCTTCTCTTTGCATTCATCTACAGAGAATTTCGGTTCGCCAAATTCGTGCTTGCCGAATTCGACACTCATATCCTTCGTGCTGTTCTCGATAGGATTGATATCCGCAAACGCTTGCGCAAGACCTTCACTCTTAAACCATTCAAAACTATCCGTTTGAATAGCAATGAGGTTGGGGACGTCCATGACGTCGGGGATCTTGGCGAAGCTTTTGCGATTCCTATAAAGGCTGGTGGGAGCGCTTATTTTTGCTTGAGCCACGAGGCAGTTCCTCCTTCATGAGAATCAGTTAAACTGCGAAAAAGTCGCAATTTCTAAAAATACGTTCCCATGAGCCTTGAGTCAAGAAAAAGTTTTTTGAAGTGTGTTGATTTTCTGGTTATATGAGCGCGAACTGGGCCTTTGCAGATATGACCTTTTGGTGAGAAAAGTTTATTATCATCCATTTTCGCCACTTTACAAAAAAGGTAAATCTTGCTGCTTGAACGCGAAGCCGCACTACTCAACCTACAAGAGCGGGAAAGGAAATGGCGATTGCGACAAAATAGAATGCTATCTCTATAGCACGCAACAAAAGAGATCGCTCGATCTTGAAATCGAGCGATCCCCATAGAATGATGAGCAGATTCTTAGAGAGCTTTGGTAGCCAACTCACCAGCAATGCGTCCAGAGTTTACCGCAAAGCTCATAGAACAACCCTGATAGTGAGCCGCGCCCGTTGTTCCGTAGAAACCTCCAGCATTGGTTCCAACCGCATAGAGGTTCTCGATTTTATGGCCTGTTTCTTTATTCAGAACTTCGAGATTTTCGTTAACTCGAACGCCACCAAGCATGCCACCTTCCGAGTTCGTGCATGTTCTCATGGCATAAAAAGGACCTTGCTTGAGAGGATACAGCAGGTACTTAGGATCTTTGTAGAATTCGTTATCCTGCTGAGCAGCAATTTTATCGTTATAGCGGCTCACGTTATCTGCAAAGATTTTCGGATCAAGATTGATCTGCTTTGCAAGCGCTTCGAGGCTGTCGGCTTTTGCAACAACACCGAGCTCGATATATTCATCGAGGATCTTCTGCAATCCAGTAAGGGGACCAGATTTCATACCGAACGCATTGACGAGCTCAGCATTACCGCCCTTGATCGGTTCAGGCGTGTAGACACTTATCGTCTCTACTGGTGTTCCATTTGCTTCAAGATCATCAATTTCTGCTTGGTCTAAAATAATGTAGTAGCATCCTGCCTGCGAATAGCTAACGTTTGCCCATTCGATAAAGTCACCCGTGATAGCTTCATCCGCAAACCGAGCACCGGCTGTATTAACCCACATGTTGTAAGGAGCTCGAAGCAGCAAGGTAAACTCAGTAAAGCGCAGCGAATAGTCCTCTTCGCCATCAAGCGTGCATATCCAACAGTTATGAAATTGCGGCGTAACACCCCATCGTTGCGCACCGATTTCCGTCGCAATCGATATTCCCGTCCCATCATTTGTGCTTTCTGGTGCGTACTGCTTTACCCAATCAGTGTTAATCATTTCGTTAAATTCTGCTGAGTCAGCATTCCAAGCACCCATAGCTAGAATTACTTTTTTTGCATTGATAATGCCTTCGGTTCCATCCTCCTTATCGACAGCAACACCTGTTACTGTTCCGCTTTCGTCAGTAAGAAGCTTGAATACCGTCGTATTCAGCAGTATCTCACCCTTGTGCTTGTCGAAATATGTGTTGTAAAGACCTGTAAAATTAACGTCTTTTGTTGCAGGATTTTCTCCTTGCGTCTTATTGGTTGCGCCAAGCATAACGTGTGCCGTAAAGGTTTCATTTTCTGAAAGCATACCCTGGCTAATTCCTGCTGGAGGCATCAGCATTACGCCTAGTCCGTTTGCCTGCAACCAATCAATCGTATCAGCAGAGCGCTCAAAGATGTTTCGAACCAGTGGCAAATGACAGGTATTTTGGCTTCGGGACCTGAACGCCTTAATTAATTCGTCATTTGAAATATCATAGCCAGCCTCTTTTTGCATGGCGCTTTCTGTTGCCGCTATTACCCCCGAAACGCTTGAAAGACCCCCTGTTGCCTTAGTCTTCTCAACAATTAGGGTTTTGGCGCCCGCCTCAGCTGCAGCGAGAGCCGCACACGTTCCTGCGGTACCTGCACCCAAAACAACAACATCATAATCGCCGAGAACCTCTGCATCGCTTGACACCTCGCGACGAGCGGTTGCCTTTTCAGTTTCAGCTACCTCACTCGATTTTTTCGTATCGCCTGTAGATGCCCCAGAGCTACATGCCGCCAAACCGCCGAGAGAAGCAAGCCCTACGGCGCCAACGGCACCCGAGAGAAACGAACGACGTGAAATTCCTGAGATCGAATCTTTCCTGAGCAATTTTTCCTCTTGATGTTTCTTCATCTTAATCCTCCTCAATCACCTGCGCGCAAGAGCAATGTATGCCTACGCGTCTCCCTTACCAGCACGAATTGCCGACACGCTTAATTCGTACAGCCACAAGGTATGAAGATTGGATCAAAAGGGCATCGGCGATCTTTGATGATTCTCTGCATTCTCTCTGCAAAACGTATTAGTCAACACGTTGAGTTTTTCTACCAAAGATTATTTTCCCTGTTCAAAAAGCAATTAGTGTTATCTCGCAGCGTTGAGTCGAATAGCATATGTGCTCGCAAACGAACTGCTTTACCTAAGTGTTATCTGATATTATTTAAGGGGGAGGAAACGAATGCAGTTGAATCAGGATACAGTGCGGTCATCACCACAACGTGCGCGATCCGTCGCACAGTGCGTCATCGTATTTGTTGCCTCAACGGCACTATTTTTCTGGTTTCTTTTCTTTACTTTTCGGCAAGGTTTTTTCTTTTCGTGGCAACTTGAATCCTACGAAGACCTCCGCTTCAGCATCCTGTGGGTCATTGCCCTCATTTTCACGTTCAGCGGCGTGCCCTCGCTTCAAAAACAAACAGGCGAAAACACCCGAGTGGGCTTCATGGTTGGAGTTTGCACCTTAACCGCTGCAAGCGTTTTGTTTTTTGGATTCAACCTCAGTTATGCCTCCCCCCTCGCAGCAACATTTTCATGGATAGCAGCGCTCGGTATTGCCGTAGGGTTTTGCTCACTTTTCTTTCTTTGGTGCGAAAGCCTTCTGTTTGTAAAAAACACTGCTCGCACGACAATCTTCGCGGTTCTTGGTCAAATTTGCGCAGCGTTTCTCTTTCAGCTTATGCAAAACATACCGCTTGAGATTCCAGTCTGGTTTCTTGCTATTACCCCCTTTGTCATTTTAGGTGCATTTTTCCTGCTTAAACGCACAGGTAAACCATTTGTCGCACGAGAGAAACCCTTTTCCAAAGCATACGTTTACGACGCAGCTACGAGCGCCATACAGATGATTCTTTTAACAATCTGCCTAGCCCTCCTCACTGGCGATTTATTGTTTTGGCCAGGACAACAAGCTGTAGTCGTGCAGGAAATGAGTCCCCTCTATGCGACCTGTTTCTTTTTGCTTCTGGTTCTCAGTATTTACAACGCTCACAACCTCAAGCGACCGTTTCGTTTGATTTATTTACCAAGCATTGGAATCTGGCTCTTAGTAAGCCTCGTATATTTCTCCTTTTTCGCAGAACCAATACCCGCCACCCTGGCCTCGCAACCTTGGACGATAATGCTTGCTTTTGCCGCAATTCTCATCGGCTATCTTGCGCGCATCGCCAACCCATACAAGAAGCAACAGGCGAACCCTTCAGGCGATTCTCAGGAATTTCAAACGCCTCATCATGCTGAAGTCATGCGATTCTGTTCTCATCTTGCCCAGGAAAACGGATTGACCAAACGCGAAGAAGAGGTGCTCTGCTTGCTAGCACAAGGACGCTCTACCCGCTCGATCCAACAAAAGCTCTTTCTTGCAGAGGGCACGGTCAGAACGCACGTCAGCCATATTTACCAGAAGATGGGGCTCCACAATAAACAGGACTTACTCGATCTTCTTGATCGAACCATGAATCAATAGCACCACTATGCAACCAGCACACCAAATATGATTCGAGGACTTCACCGTGCAGGACACCAAACGCGCGCAGAAAAAACCATCCACAACCAAACGAACGCTGCAATTCTATGGAGCAGTAACCGCCACACAGTTGCCTTTGTTTCTCCTGAGTGTCGCATCAACGCTCACCTTTGTCTTTTGTCTTTCGTTTGGCAACCCTTTCTTTATTGGCAAGATCGTTGATCGGCTAGCTGCCGACCCCGTTGCAGCAGATCAGGTTTTCACCGTGTTTGGACCACTCATGCTTCTTTTGATTGGCACCAATATCCTTGGTCAGGTAGCAAGTAAGCTCCAAGATTACTCAGTTGCAAAACTTGAAATTCGCGCAAGCTACGCCCTTGCTACACGGGCTTTTGATACGCTTTCGGATCAGTCGATGACGTTCCACTCAAATCGCTTTGGTGGATCGCTTGTCAGTCAAACTCAAAAGTTCATCAGCGCATATTCGCTTCTCATGGAAAGCTTTGTCTATGCAGCGCTTCCGATAGCAGGCTCAGCGGTCTTTATTGTCGTGATGCTAATTGGACCCGCACCCCTCTATGTTGCTGTTCTCTGTTGCCTGCTCGTCGTTTATGTATTTGTCGCGTATCGTTTGTACAAAAAAATCTTGCCGCTCAACGCAGAAACTGCTGCCGCGCAAAACGCGCTTTCGGGCGAGCTCTCAGACAGCATCTCAAACATCCTGACCGTGAAAACGTACGGCCGAGAAGCGTTTGAACGCGATCTTTTCGATAAAGCGAACAGAGATGTGCAGGCAACCGATTCGCGTCGTATGCGCGCTTCGATTTTACGCGGAGCTATCACGAGCTTTATGATCGTGCTTATTATGGCGGTTGTTATCTTGTTTGTAACAGGCGGCAATGCCTGGTTTGGCATCAGTGCTGGTACGCTGGTGATGATGTTCACCTACACCTACTCGCTCACCATGCAATTTAACCGCATCAGCCAAGTTTTCCAACAAATCAACCGCGCCTTTGGCGACGCACACGATATGACTTGCATCCTCGATGAGCCAAAACTCGTAGCCGACAGTGTCCACGCAACCGAACTTGCAGTCCCGCGTGGTGATATCGCGTTTGAACACGTCGGTTTCTGGTATCTCGACGGCGGCAAAAAAACCGATGTGTTTCGTGATTTCACCCTTGAGATTCCTGCGGGACAGCGGGTTGGCTTAGTTGGTCGCTCTGGTGCAGGCAAGACAACACTCACCAAACTACTGCTCAGGCTATCCGATCTACCCGAAGGACACATCGTGATCGACGGACAGAACATCGCAGAAGTTACGCAAACAAGCCTTCGTCGGCAGATCGCTTACGTTCCGCAAGAACCCCTCTTATTCCACCGTAGTATTCGCGAAAACATCTCGTACGGTAAACCAAGCGCAACCGATGAGGAAATTCGCGAAGCTGCCACAAAAGCAAACGCGCTCGAATTTATCGAACGACTTCCCTTGGGCTTTGATACCGTCACCGGCGAGCGGGGCGTCAAGCTTTCAGGCGGTCAACGTCAGCGCATAGCTATCGCACGCGCCATCTTGGCGGAGGCACCCATTCTCGTACTCGACGAAGCAACCTCGGCGCTCGATTCGGAAAGCGAAAAGCTCATCCAGGATGCGCTCAAGAACCTCATGCAAGGACGGACCTCGCTCGTTGTCGCCCACCGCCTCTCTACCGTAGCAAGTCTCGATCGCATTATTGTCATGGGCGGCGGTCACATAATAGAAGACGGCACCCATGAAGAACTCCTTGCAAAAGGCGGCGAAT
>JAVWLC010000035.1:8249-12255 GCA_036638175.1 Raoultibacter sp.
CGCCTGTGGAGCCGCCAAACAGGTGCTTTTCTGTCTGAGGAATAACTGGGTCAAAGTCCTATCACGAACCAGCAGATCACTAGCCAGGCGATATACTACACAAGCGTCATAGCGGCCACCAGAATGGGAATGATGACAAAGGATGCAGCAGTACTAAGAACAGTACCCTTGGCAGCAAGCGTCGGCTCCTGTCCAAGCTGGGAAGCGAACGTTGAAGCCATCGATCCGACGGGCATCGCAAACATAACCACAAATACGCCAAGCAGGGTTGCGTCGGGCACAACTGTCCGCAGAAGGAAGAACAACACAAGTGGTGCCAGCAGTTGTCTAATCACAATAAACGGGTAGAGGCGCACTTCGGTCAGCACCGACTTGAAACTAACTCCTGCCATAATCACCCCAACGATAAGCATCGCAATCGGCGAAGTTATACCGCCAAGCATACTCAACGTGCCTTCAAGGAGAGGATGTACTTTGATACCCAACAGAAACAGCGAGATCGCAATGATGCAGGCAACAACTGATGGGTTAACCATTGACCTCCAGGGAATCTTTGCTTTACCCCCTTTTGGTTTCGCGAGCAAACCAAATCCTACGCTGTAAACAAAAATGCTGATAACCATGACGAAAATGCTCGAGAGAACCACGGTTTGATCACCGTAAATGGCAGTAATAACGGGAATGCCGATAAATCCTGTGTTTGTGCAAACGCTCATGAAGAGATAAAGCCTGCGTTCTTCGACAGGTGTTCTCAAGATACTGTTACAGAGCGCCCCGCACGCTAGAAGTAAGAAAAACTGCGCTGCACTCAACGCAAACGCCCATGGGATCTGTCCCTGAGCTGCCTGGGAATCAAGGTTTCCTACTGAAGCAATAATCATGCACGGCAGTGTGATATTAAGCAAAAGCTTCGTAAGTTTATCTTTGGTATAGTCATCTAAAAATTTTAGCTTTGCTGCAACATATCCTGCACATGCAATAAGCAGCAGCATGAGCATTTGGGACAAGGCACCTGATAAATCGACCATTATCTTATTTCCGCTTTCATTTCGCGTTTTACTGTCGAGCAAACGTATCAAACAACCAATTTTTCCATGCGACAGGTATCCGCAATAATGAACGAACTAAACATGGTAGCAAACGGTCACTCTGACACGTAATGGCACTGTACAAAGTTAATGCGTATTCTAAGACTTCGAGTTAACTTTAAGTCAAGCACCACAATAACCTGAGTGAGATTAATGCGGCTTACCGTCATCTTTAACCGCTTGTTCTCATTATTATTATTCTGTAATTATTCGTGATAATGTAAAAATAGAGCCCTATAATTACCCCTGTTCATATTGTCGTCGAAAGGGTGCTGATGTATCACAAGATTCTCTCTATCGGCATCTTCTGCGCTGATCCGTCTCTTCGAAAAGCGCTTAAATCGGTTCCTTGTCCTGAGCGATTTGAATTCAAATTTGATTCATATCCAGCCTTTGAGCCAACTGCTTATTCGGGGTGTGATATTGCGATTCTCGATGTGTCCCTATGTGCCCATCCCAGCACGTATGCCTCATTCAAAAAAGTAGAATCAAAAAGCATACTCTGCGCTGACTTTGATAACATAAATGACCTCACCGAAGAAGACATCGCCGCACTTGACGATGTATGGATCAAACCCTTGCTGCCCGCACTCACCGCGCACCGATTTGCTCAGCTCATTGAGCACGAAAAGATTCGTTGCGATCTGCTACTTACGCAACAATATCTCGATACCATGATTGACTCCATTCCTGAACTTATTTGGTTTAAAGATGCACGGGGCGCCCACCTCAAGGTGAATGAATCGTTTTGTGAAACGGTTGAAAAAACCAAAGAACAAATCGAAGGACGTGGACACTATTACATTTGGGATATAACGCCCGATGAATATTCGCAAGGTGAATACGTTTGCCTTGAGTCAGAAGAGATAACGATGGCAGGAGACAAAACCTGTCTCTTTGATGAGCTCGTCAAGACAAAAAAGGGCATGCGCCAGTTTAAGACCTATAAGTCTCCCCTGTTTGACTACGATGGTTCGGTTATGGGAACCGTTGGTATTGCGCACGACATCACGGATCTTAGCAACATTGAAGCTGAGCTCGAGCTCTTTACCGACAGCATGCCTTATGCCGTTGTTGTGCTCGATAGCGAGAATACGATCATCAATGTGAACGAAAAAGCGGAAGAATATTTCGCAGTAGAGCGCGCCAATGTACTGGGAGGCGATTTTGGTGAATGGCGACGCCTTGTGCTTGGCGACGCCGTTATCGAAGCCAACGATTTCTCTGACTCGAGCTTCTTTACCGCCACCATCGAAGGCGTAAAGAAGACATTCGAAATCAACCAACGAACGATTTCAGATGTCTTTGGCAACACAACAGGCGATCTGCGCATTTACCGAGATATCACCAAAGAGCGAGAGCTCGAACGTCGTGTTATGAAAAGCGCAAATACCGACTATCTCACAGATCTTTATAACCGCCGCTATCTGTACGAACTACTCGCAAGCCAATCAGGTGAACCGGTGGCTTTGATCTATCTCGACCTTGATAATTTCAAGCAAATTAACGACACCTATGGCCATCAGATGGGTGATACCGTACTGATCGAAACCAGTACGGTACTCCGAGACTCTTTTCCTCACGATACCGTTGTTCGCGTCGGCGGCGATGAATTCATCATAGTTATTTTCAATGCTCAGTCTCCGCAAGCTGTCGAAATGCAAGCAGACCAGTGTCTCGACGCTATTCGTCGGCACTTTGAGTCCGATACTTATCCCTTTGTCACAACTGGTTCGATCGGCATTGCCCTCGATAACAACGCACGTCTTTCAACCGACGAACTTATCAAACGAAGCGATGATGCGCTGTATCAAGCGAAGCGCAATGGAAAATCCCAATATTGCGTGTGGGAAAACTCAAACAACTAGGCCAATTTACGCAAAACGAAAGAGCCGCTTGCTATATCAACATCGAACCGAGCATTGCCTGCTTTGTGGATATAGACCCCTTCTCCTTGCATCGACGTTTCAAAATCACTCTGGAATGTGCCTGAGGCCTTATTGACGTGGGCGGTAAACCCATCATTTTCAGGAATTCCGATCACAACGTTGCCACTCGCCATATCAGCATCAATAGTACGAGGACACACATCACTGCTTGTTATAAGCGCGTTGCCTGATGCCGCATGCACGCGAATTGATTCAGAAAATGAGCCTTCAGCATTGAAAATACCGCTTGCCACGTCAGTATCAAGTTGCTTTGCAGTGATCTCGGCTCCCCTAAACTCTCCTGAAGCAAGATGCACTTTGAGCCTTTCGCAGACGATTCCGTTTACTGAATACGTACCCGAAGCACCATCGATGTCAAGCAGACCGAGATCAGCCGCTAAAGCTTTTGGTACTTGTACTTGCAAGCTCTTGCTCGCAAGAGAAAGGCAAGAAAACCAACTACCATAATCAACCTTCAAGGTGTCACCCGACACCGTCCACCTCATTGACTGTGCTTTTGAAAGCGAGCTGCTTGAGTACTCGCTCAATTCGATTTCGTTTCCTTCAGAAACAATAACATCGACACCACCTGCAGCCCAGTCGATTTCTATATTTCTGATTCCTTGCGTAGAGACGCTCGCGTTTCCAATCATTTCATTCTGGCCTTTCCCAAATCTTACATCCCAACCAGCACAACTACCAAAACCTGCTACACAAAAAAGCAGGAGAGCAATCAGGACAGCGAGGGCAATTTTGGCATACGACGACCCTGTAAGATGTGCCATGATGTCCTACTTTCTGTAATTTGGATCAGTTTCAATGATGTGCGCAATCCAGTAGTACAAAGGAACCGTCAGAAACACAACCCATGCGGGATGCCACGATCCAAAAAAGAATCCTGCAAGCAAAAAAACGATAACGCAAACGATTGGATACGGAAAACTCGACCACGGACCCTTACTTCTCCCGTGCCCCGCCTGTTCGTTCAAG
>JAVWLC010000036.1:0-3810 GCA_036638175.1 Raoultibacter sp.
AACAAAGCTTTTTTCCAGCCGAGGTGCTTGCTATTGCAGGCATTATGGTTGCAGGCGCTGGATACACCTGGTTCACCTGTGTCTTTTGTACGCTTCTTGCCAAAACCCAATGTATGTCATATGCAATCTCAAGCGTTATCGCGGGCCTGGCTCTTAAAACTATTCTTGTTCAGCTTTGCACAGGTATCCTGAATGAGTCATTTCAAGTAGGCTTGGCAATTCTTTTGCCCCTTGTAATTTGTGGTCTGGCATTTTTCGGACAAAAGGGACCAAGCACCCGTCGGGAAAGCGACGAAACGAAACTCGCCACCAACAATACCGCAGGATATCGTTATCTCGTCCCCCAGCTCGTAGTAGCTGCAATTGCCGTTGCTACCACTCGCGTTATAACACCTCTCGGCTTTTTCGGAGACCCACTCAATTTGTACGAAAACGCAATTTCGGCAACACTTGGCACCATCGGCGTTGATCTCGTTTTGGTCGTCCTTGGCTATCTCACGCTTGTTCGACGGACGAACACCCATCTCAACACACGTTTTATGCCTGCATTTCTTGTGATTATTCTTACGTTTTTTGTGTCAGCCTTCAGTCCATCCTACCAAGGATTCCTTGCAGCTGCTGCAGAAATATTTATCACAGCAGCCGAAGCGTTGTCTCATGCACTGTTCTGGACAATTGCCATTACAACAATCCGCCATACAAAAGCCTCCCCGTTTCGTGTTGTTGGCTTATCAACGGGCTTCTACGATCTGCTCTCTATTATCTGGATTGCCGCATTTTTCAGCCTTGGCATCGTAAACAATGCCATCATACTCTTGGTTGCCTTCCTGCTTGTTTCATTAATCATATGGCTCATTGACCGAGGCGGACATGAGGATGAAATCGCTCCGCCTGGCATGCAGACTGATCGACGGGTCGAAATTGCTGAAAAATATGGACTGTCTCCTCGCGAGAAAGAAGTGTTCATGATGCTCGCTCAAGGTCGTTCGCGTGCCTACATCAGCGAAGACTTAATCCTTTCGGAAGGAACTATTAAAACCCATATCTCCCATATCTACACGAAGCTCGGCGTGAGTAATCGCCAGGAAATGTTTGACGTGCTACTCGAAGACGACCACAAGAACTGATCAAAAGACACACCACAGGCGTAGCCAAAAGCGGCACGACTGTCCACCGCAGCTATAAACTTGACTACCCAACCAACTAGAAAGCGCCTAGCGCACCCAGCCAAATAAGCGCCCACATGCACGCCCACCACGGGATTTGTAGTCTTCAGAAAAATGACGATTGCGTAAAGTATCTGCAAACGCTTTCCCTTTATGGCAAGATGGAAGCTCACTCTATGTACACTAAACACACCAGATTGTGAAGGGACGGACAATGGGCTTTTTCTCCAAATTCGAAGGCCGCATAGAAGACACCTTCGAAGGTGCCGCCGATAAAATGTTCGATGCACCCATTTCTCCTGTTCAAATAGCTAAAAAAGCAGAAAAAATGATGCGTCGTGAAAAGATGGTAGGCGCAGGGAAACAATTTGCTCCCACGCTGTATACCGTTCTCGTCAACCCAGACGATGATCAGCGGCTATTCGGCTACTATCCAACGCTTGCCGGCGAAACAGAAACCTATCTCGCAGCGAAAGCGGCCAACGAGGGCCTTGTCATGGATGGACAACCTCTTGTTCGCTTTATCGTAGACGATGATTTGAGACACGGGAAATTCGACATCATAGCTGAACCTGTGGCTGCTCCCATTATTGCGCAACTGCGCGCCGAAGAGATGCACCGTTATGGTCTTGGAGCAGCACCTGCTCCCATCAGGGGCGGCGCTCCTGGCTACCAGACCCCACGGCCACAAGCACCTCAACCACAGCAATACGGCAACGATTACGGCGCACCAGTCGGCGATCCCTTTGCTCCTCAATCAAGAGCGAATCAGTACGCGCAGGCCGATCCTTATGGTCAGGGCTTTGGGGAGCCGCAGAGCAAGGCACCTCTGCCGTACGTTCCTGAGGATGAGCTCGATTATTCTATTGATTACGGTGAATACACGTTCGATAGCCAAGATTTTGATGACTACAACGAAAACGGTGTTTCACCTCGCCCAATATCCCAAAGCAACCGTCAGCATGATAGTTACGATGCTTACGGACAAGATGACTACGATACCTATGATGACTACGGCGACAGGCGCGGATACGATAACCACGCCGCGCCTTCTGCACCCTTCGATGAGTTTGCCGGCTCAAACGCAGGCATCATGGGAGGCGTAGCTGGTGCTGGGTTTGCTGGAGCCGCGGCTGGAGCGGCCGGCGCATACGGCGCGGGAGCACCCGATACGGTAGTATTCGCCGCCGGGTCAGGCAATGCGGCACCCATGCCCAATGCTCATGCGGTTCGCGCACGACTTATCAATATGAACGACGACAGGCCCTATGACCTTGCAACGGCGCGCCTTGTCCTTGGACGCGATCGTACGAACGACATTGTCGTAGATGACATCAATGCAAGCCGCACCCACGCTGAGCTACGCTTTGAACCACAGGGAGTGTGGGTCATTACCGATCTCGGTTCAACCAATGGCACCTATGTCAATGGCGCCGAAATCACCTCGCAGCCCCTACAGGGCGGCGATCGCATCACTATCGGCATGACAAACTACGCGTTTTCGTTGTCGTAAAGCGCAACTTGTACGGCATGCCGTACCGGATAGAAGGTAAAAGGTTTACCACGTGATTGATGTAGCATTATTGGTCGGACGTCTCCTTTTTGTCGCCCTGTTGTACCTATTCCTCTTCGCTATTATGAAAACAGGAATCGGGCTCGTTCGCGGCCAACGCAAAAAAGAAAAGACCTGGAATATTTCGGTCGAGAAAGGTCCTAAAGAACTGCGCGGTATCCAAATCACGGTGCATGGACCCGTTATCATTGGCCGCAATCCTGGATCGGACATTGTTATCGGGGCAGGATACGTCTCGGGTCGTCATGCGCGCTTCACGCTTATGGGACAAAATCTCTTTATTGAAGACCTCGGCTCCACCAACGGCACCGCCGTTAATGGGCATCTCATTTCTGAGCCAACGGCACTTAAAAATAACGATGTTGTGAACGTCGGCGATGTTGCCATTAAAGTGAGGTTTGCCTGATGGCAGCTCAAATAAACACCCTCGCAAGCTTTGGTAGCCGAACCGACATCGGTTGCGTTCGTGATCACAACGAAGACAGTCTTGTCGTTGCTCCCCCCTTATTTGCCGTCGCCGACGGCATGGGCGGACATGCTGCTGGCGAAGTTGCCTCAGAAATTGCCGTCAACACGCTTGCTGAGCTTGCTCCCGATTACGCCGATAGCGAACTGCTTGGGCGCGCTGTCGCCGAAGCAAACCGCGCTGTCATTCGCGCAGCACACGAAGGACTTGGCCGCGAAGGCATGGGAACAACCATGACCGCCGCAATTCTTGAAGGCGAGCGCCTTGTTATCGCCCAAGTGGGCGATTCGCGCGCATACCTGCTCCACAATGATAAACTCCAGCAGCTTACGCGCGATCACAGCCTCATGGCCGACATGATTGAGGCAGGTCAACTTACCGCAGAAGAAGCTCGTTATCACCCCAACCGCTCGGTTATCACGCGCGCACTGGGTAGCGATCCTCACATGCTCGCCGACCTGTATGAGCTCAATGTAGAAGCTGGCGACAAACTTCTCATCTGTTCCGACGGACTCACTACCATGCTTGTCGACCCCATGATCGAGGACATCATGCAGCGCATCGACGATCCACAACGATGTGCAAGTACGCTGGTCAGTGAGGCA
>JAVWLC010000036.1:3820-11912 GCA_036638175.1 Raoultibacter sp.
ATTCGACAACACGACCACCATTGTCGTAAACGTTACTGGCAATAAAGAAATCAAACAAAAACGCTCAGCACGCAAGGTAAAGGTCTCAATGATCCTTACCATTCTTGCGCTGCTTATCGTATTCGCGGGTGCAGCGTTTAGCTTTAAAGCCTACGCCGACACCGTTGCCTATCTTATAAGTGACAACGGTAAAGTTGCCGTCTATCGCGGAGTACCTGGCGAAATGTTCGGCATCAAGCTTTCGCAGCTTGATCACACTACCGACGTTTCGGTCTCCGATCTGCAGCCGGGAGTAGCAAATAGACTCGAAAGCGGAATCCGTGTCGACAACATCGATGCAGCAAACGCTCTCATTGAGGAATATCAAGCAGAAATAAGCAGTAAGAGCACTACCCCTGGCGCAACCGCCGAGAATACAAACAACAGCACTGACGCAAGTGCTTCAAGCACCACAGGAACAAGCGACTCCAACAAACAGACCAGCGATGCCTCAGCAAACGGAAGCGCAGACAAAGCATGACAAGACGCAACATAGAACTTGTGCTTCTCTGCATAGCTGCGCCCATCGTGGTGCTCATGTTTGCCATGATTGCAATCAATCAAGGGCAAACGCTCAACATGAATACGCTCGGCGTACCTCTCGGCATCTTCGCTGCATTCATCGTTTCGCATCTTGCAGTGCGCAAATTCGCACCCGGCGCTGATCCTGCCATCTTGCCGATCGTGTTTGCATTGTCGGGTATCGGCATTGCATTCATCACGCGCATTGCTCCCTATTCAGACTCACCCAACATGGCAACCAATCAGGTCATTTGGCTCTTCCTTGGTGTAGTCTGCATGATTTTGGTGCTCGCTTTTATTCGGAATCTCGACAAGATTGCAAACTACAAATATACCCTCATGATCATCGGTTTTGTGCTCTTGCTTTCGCCTTTGATCCCAGGACTTGGTCAAGAAATTTACGGTAGCAAAATTTGGCTACACATTGGCGGATTCTCCTTTCAACCAGGTGAAATCGCGAAGATTGTCATCGTATTATTCTTAGCAGGTTACCTCGCCCAAAACCGAGAAATGCTCTCCGTATTTACGTGGCGCGTTGGACCGTTCAATCTTCCTGATATTCGTACGCTTCTACCCATGATTCTCATGTGGGTAGTTGCGTTGCTCATCGTAGTCTTCGAGAAGGATCTCGGTAGCGCACTGGTCTTCTTCTTTGTCTTCGTTGTTATGCTCTATGCAGCAACAGGCAAAAAATCATATCTTGTTGTCGGTGGTCTTCTTATGGTCATCGGCGCCGTTGCAGCTTGGTTGCTCTTTAGCCACGTGCAGGTGCGTGTCGATACTTGGCTCAACCCATTCGCGGATGCGAATAATACCGGCTACCAACTTGTTCAGGCTATCTATTCGTTAGCTGATGGCGATTTGTTCGGAGTCGGCATCGGGCGCGGAATGGCAGGTGGTCTCGAGAGTGTTGGACGCCTACCCGTTGTCGAAAGCGACTTCATTTTTGCAGCCATCGCCGAAGAGGCCGGATTGCTGGGCGCAGCAGGCATTTTGCTGCTTTATCTCTGCTTCGCCATTCGCGGCATTGTGACAGCTGCTCGCGCCAAGAGCGATGTCAGCTCGTTTATCGCTACGGGCTTGACCGCCATTATCGTGTTGCAGGCATTTATCATTGTGGGCGGCGTTACGCGGTTGATCCCCCTCACGGGCCTTACCTTACCCTTCGTCAGCCAAGGTGGCTCTTCACTCTTAGCTGGCTTCATTATTGTGGGCTTCTTGCTGCGCTGCGGCGATGACGCCACAGGTGTTGGTGCCGAAATGAAGACGGGAACTTCATCGTTTAACCCCAACAGCGTGCTTGGACGTGTGTCGCTTGGCAAGCGCCTCACAAACTGCATGCGTATATTCGCCGTCTTGTTCGCCCTGCTCGTAGCTAACCTAACCCTTATCATGGTGGTCCAAGCTGACTACTACAAGAACCTTCCTGGCAACAACCACACTATGGCACGCGAAGCTCAAACTGAACGCGGCACCATTTCAACGTACGATGGCGTCATTCTCGCCCAAAGCGTGAAGAATGAAAACGGAACGTATGACCGCGTCTATCCAGCGGGCACGCTTGCAAGCCACGTTGTGGGTTACTATTCGCAACAATATGGCACCTCAGGCATTGAGGAAACCTACAACAACACACTCAAAGGGCAGCAAAACTTCGCCACACTCACCGATGTAATCAATGCAGCCAGCGGCATCAATACCCCTGGTAACGATGTGACGCTCACCCTTAACTCAAAGATTCAGCAGGCAGCACAAGATGCCTTGGGCGATTACGCGGGTGCTTGCGTGGTCCTCGATCCTGATACGGGCGCCATTCTTGGCATGGCCTCCTCCCCTACCTACGATGCAGCGAAAATCGAAGAGCTTCTGGCGCAGGGCGAGTCTTCTGGCTCAAGTGCGCTTATCAACCGCGCAACGCAGGCTTTGTATGCTCCAGGATCAACCTTCAAGATCCTTACCCTTGCAACAGCATTGGCAACAGGCACCGCAACGGAAGATACCGTGTTCAAGTCTCCTTCGAGCATGGATATCGGCGGTGCACCTGTCACAAACTTCGACAACAATGACTATGGCGATATTACGCTCAAACGCGCAACCGAACTCTCATCCAACGTTGTATTTGGTCAGCTGGGAGTTGAAATCGGCGCCGACAAGCTCGTTGCTGCCGCAGAGGGATATGGCTTCAACAAGCTGCTCTCATTTGATCTTCCTCTCGTAGAATCGGTCATGGCCGATCCGAAAGAAATGTCTGCATGGGAAACTGCATGGGCAGCTGATGGCCAGCCCGTTGTTGGCGGCGACGCAACGCAAAAAAGTCAGCCTGGTCCACAAGCCACCGCTCTTCAGATGGCCATGGTGGCAAGCGCTTTTGCCAACGATGGCGTAATTCAAACCCCTTACTTCGTCGAGAGCATCTTCAATGCAAACGGCGAAAGAAGTTTCACAGCAAACCCCAGCGAATATGCTCGTCCTATTTCGAAAGACATCGCAAATCGCGTGAAGGACATTATGGTCGGCGTCGTCAAGGAAGGCACGGGCACAGGTGCCGCCATCGACGGCGTGCAAGTTGCAGGTAAAACAGGTACAGCTGAAACAGGCAAGCAGTTTGATGACAGCTGGTTTGTTGGCTTCGCACCGGCAGACAACCCTCGGGTTGTCATTGCGTTGGTTGTCGAAGAGGGAACCGAGGGAATCGCTGCGCAAAAAGCGCAAAATGTGTTAAGAACAGCTTTGGAAGTACAAGGGCTTTTGTAAATACGGTATGCTGATGACGATTGTATGTTAGAACGCCATGAGCATGTGACCAAGAGGAGCAAACACGTGACCGGAAACATGATCGGCAAGGTTTTCAACAACCGCTACCAAATCACCGAGCGTATCGGCATCGGGGGTATGGCAGAGGTGTTTCGTGCACAGGACAACGTGCTTGGACGTCTTGTTGCGGTGAAGACCATGCTTCCGCAGTACGCGGCAGATCCGAACTTTACCCAACGCTTCAAGCATGAAGCCGCTGCAGCAGCGAACCTGCAGAGTCCCTATATCGTCAATGTGTACGATTGGGGCCACGATGACGACACGTACTACATCGTCATGGAGTACGTTCGCGGAAGCGATTTAAAGACGGCCATTAATGAACGAGGCGCCATCAACCAGCGCAAGGTTGCTGAAATCGGCTCTCAGGTCTGTCAGGCGCTCAGTGTCGCCCACAACCTCGATATCATTCACCGCGACATCAAGCCGCAAAACATCATGGTGCAGCCTGATGGCAACGTGAAGGTGATGGATTTCGGCATTGCTCGCGCGAAAAACTCCGTGAAAACGCAAACTTCATCGGTCCTCGGCACCGCCCACTACATTTCGCCCGAACAAGCACAGGGTAAAGATCTCACGGCCACAAGCGATATTTACTCACTCGG
Source organism: Raoultibacter sp. (assembly GCA_036638175.1). Classification (GTDB taxonomy): domain Bacteria; phylum Actinomycetota; class Coriobacteriia; order Coriobacteriales; family Eggerthellaceae; genus Raoultibacter. The sequence continues at coordinate 7,798 of JAVWLC010000036.1, forward strand.
CATCGTTCTCTATGAAGCTGCTACTGGTCGCCTGCCCTTCGACGGCCCCGATGCCGTGAGCGTAGCAATGAAGCAAGTTAATGATCTGCCGGTACCACCGCGCGAGATCAACCCCGACATTGATCCTGCTTTTGAAGCTATCATCATGAGGGCTATGGCAAAATCGCCCTATGAGCGTTTCAATACAGCAAACGATATGAAGCTGGCCCTGAACGATTATCTGGCAGGTCGCCCCGTCAACGTCAATGGCTTCGGCGGAGCAGAGACTGCCGTACTTGGTGGAGCGGTCGGCATGGGTGCGGGAGCTGTTATGGCTGACGGAACCGCCGTCATGCCCGCAATGTCTAACGGGGGCGTCAAGCCCGTCAACACACAGTCAACCTACCGCGCAAATGGCGCGAACAACAATAAAGGCAACAATACCAAGAAAACAGTTGCTATCGTTATCGGTGTCCTCGTAGCTCTAGCCCTGATTGGTGGTGCAGTTTTCGCACTCACGGGCGGGTTCGCTTCAGGTGATCCCATCCCCGACGTCAAAGGCCAAACAGTTGAGCAAGCAACGCAAGCCCTCGAAAAAGCTGGCTTCAAAGTAGGCAAGACAACCGAAGTCACCGACGACACCGTTGAAGCAGGTAAAGTTCTTAGCACCGATCCGCCCGCTGGATCAAAGCGAGAAAAAGATACAACCGTCAACCTCAACGTCTCTAAAGGACCTGGTGAAGTAAAGGTTCCTGACCTTCGCGGCAAGAGTAGCGAAGACGCCAAGAAGCTCCTTGCAGAAGCTGGCCTGAAAGGCGAGCAAGGCACCGCTGAATACAACAGCGATGTCGCCGTCAACCACGTCATCAGCCAGACTCCAGAGCCCGGCGCAAGCGTGACGAAGAACACGGTTATCACCTACATTCTCTCGCTCGGCACAGAGAACGCTGAGATTCCTGATGTACGGAATTACTCGCAAAGCGAAGCGATTACAACCCTTGAAAACGCAGGCTTTAAGGCCAAGGTTGTCGATGGTGGCTATAATGATGTTGAAGCAGGCTACGTCATAAGCCAGAACCCAACAGGTAAGGCAGACAAAGGCTCAACGGTTACCATCACCGTCAGCAAAGGCCCCAAGCCGACCAACTACTATTCGATTACCGCAAGCGTAACGGGCTCAGGCGGCAGCATCTCTCCAAGCGGCTCTGTGGAGCTTAAGGAAGGCGATAGCCAAAGTTATTCGATTTCACCCTATGACGGTTACGAGATAAAGAGCGTTACGGTTGATGGCGTTGAGCAGGGTCCCATTACAAGCTACTCCTTCAGCAACGTCACCGGCAATCACACAATAACGGTTGTGTTTGCCCAGAAAGCCACGCCGACTCCTGGTACGAACGGCAGTTAGTGGTAGAATAGCGTTCGCACAAACGCCTCCGTAGCTCAGGGGATAGAGCATCGGTTTCCTAAACCGAGTGCCGTAGGTTCGAATCCTATCGGGGGCACCACAAAAAATTACAGGCCATCGGATGAATCCCGGTGGCCTGTTTTAGTCGCTAGCAAAAAGACTACCGACGCATTTCGCATCAATCTAACAATCTCTTGGCATAAAGCGCCTGCCAACGAAAATCCCTAGCCCCGCTTCGCCTCGCCAAGATCGATGAGCTCCTGGCGGTTGTGGACGCCTGCCTTCTGATAGATGCGCCGCAAGTGGGTGTCAACCGTGCTCTTGGAGATATGCAGCTCTTGGGAGATACGATCGCTCGTTCTGCCGCGCAAGGCAAAAGGAAGAATTTCGGCTTCGCGGCCCGATAGTCCGTACTCGACCGCAATTGCTGAACACGCATCTTCAAGCGAATCGGTGCTCGTTACAATTTCCGATAGGTTCTCAAAATCACGCTCAGTGAACAAAAAGACGTACGAAAACAAGACAAGAAGTCCCGCGAATACAACAACTGAATACGGCGTTACGTAATCTGGCTGGGCATAATCGAAGGCGTTCGCAAGAGCAACACCAATGAGCTCACCACCAAAGAGGGCAACAAACCCCTTGGAAAACGACGCTGCCGTATCGGAACCCGTCAGCTTTGCCAGCACTAAGAACAGCGAAATAAGCACCGCAGACAGGCCAAGGTAACCCGCCAAAACGATAGCTTCACCGGGCACCAATGATTCAGCAAATTGCGGAACGGGGATAAGAAGGTAGCCCGTCATCATGATAAACAAAGCAAGGCGGTACGCTTTGTTGAGTGCCGCTCCCCTGCCAAATCCATCAGAGCGCAGCAAGGAAAGTGTTCCGAGAGCAAACGCGCCAAACAGGAGCAAGCTGACTGGATAAGCTGCCATCGCTGGATTACCGGGATTCGTATTGAATGTCTCCATGAAGCCTGCAGCCATACCAAACAACGCCGTTCCCGCAATAATCTTCGCAGATAGCAGTACCGTGCTGGAGGCTTCGACAACTGATGTCGAAGCTGTCTCCGCATCAGATTGGGGCGCTGCCATCAGGGCTGCAGCGCTCACGATAGGCAGTAGATGAAGCACATAGGTTACTCCATCAATGGGGATGAGCGAAACGATAAGGCCAACGAGCGCACCAATAACCGATCCGAAAAAGACCTCAGGAACCGAGACCTTCGTTGATGATTCTCCAAAAGCACGACCCCAGGACATCAACAAGAGAGCACACGGAATGCCAATGAGCGCACCCTCAATTGGTATCCAAAACGCTGAGGCGCTATCAAGAAATACAGGAATGAATGAACCGATTACGCCCATGATTGCGTAAACAATGAGTAGCGGTCGCATAAGGAGTGCATTGCGCGTCTTCGGAGAGATAAGGCGCAGAATCGCAAAGACTACAACCATAAAAAATAGCGCACCAAACAGCTCTGCGCGCTCAAAGCTAAAATCACCGATGCTGTACGAACGGTTTGTACCCATATAAAACAGGAAGAAGACGAATCCTTGGTTGCATGCAAAACCGATGATGCGGCGCAATGAAAGATTGCCATGTGTAGCCGGCGATTGTCCCATGTGCGCTCCTTCCATCATCTCGTCATTCTGTACGCACATGATAGCAGGAGTTTTACCACGTCTTGCGGGTCCCCATGGCATCCCGACAACGGTTCCATGATTCGACTCCGCAGAGTTAAGACAAAAAATAACCGATGCGCCGGCACTGAGGGAGGGAAGGGATACAGTGCATGCGCATCGGTTGTTGTGCCCCGTAGATCCGGGGCCGAATGAGGGAGTAGGTAACGTTATTCGACGGGCGCTTCTTCTTTCTTAGCAGCAACGCGCTTAACCGTCTTCTTCACTGGCTTTTCAGCTGACTCTTCTTGGTCATCTTCTTCCATATCGATAACTTCATCAGAAGCATCTTCAATCTTCTTGTCGCCACCGAGGCCTTCACGCAGGTTCTTGACTGTCGAACCAAGCGCAGCGCCCAACTTAGGGAGGTGCTTTGGGCCAAAGATAAGCAAAACAACCGCGAGGATAATAAGGAGCTCGGGAACGCCCATTCCGAGGAATTTCATAGGTGTGCCTCCAAACAATGAGTCTTGTTTCTGCGATTTCGGTACAGAAACGTTTTGTTTTGCATCCGACGTCTACCAAGCAGGTTTTCGTCGAACCGATGACATGCAGTATGCTCTGAAAGCTGGTTTTCGCCTATCCTGAAAATTGATGATTTTGATTTTTCCCATCAATTGATGTTGTCATGCAAATTGAGTAGGAACCTTGAACTGGGAATATAGCGCGACTGAGTGACAAGCCATGCTAAAAGAAGCAATGCCGCACTTCACGGTTTCTGCATACTGACACCCAATGAAGCAGCCTCGCTTCACGCTTGAGTTGACGACGATGCCAATCCGCCTTCCGAATCAAGCAGTTCATAGAGCGCATCACGACTGTGAACATCAAGTTTCCGGTAGATTCTGCTGATATGAGCTTTGATGGTTCCCTCGGCAACAAAGAGATCTTGCTCGATTTGCGAAACGGTTTCTTTGCGTGCGAGAAGCTGAAGCACCTCTTCCTCACGCGGGCTGAGATTGTGCTTCTTGGAGAGAGCCGATACGCGAACAGAAAGCCGAGCGGCTTGCGCCACGGGCGATTGATCTTTATCGAGAGGGCCAACC
>JAVWLC010000037.1:0-11880 GCA_036638175.1 Raoultibacter sp.
TTGCCTACAGACGAGGTGGAGTACAAGCGCTGTCCCCTAAACCTCAAGGCAGACCTCGAGGACAATGGATACCTAAGTCAATGGCAACACCTGATGAACTGGTTGCTCGAGCTGAGGTTGAGCGGTTGATACGCAAGTTGAATGGCTAGCGAGATAAACACACGCACTCGGTAGGTTTCGCCAAAATCCACCTGTGCCCACTTTCAAAACTTCCCTTTTCGGTTTATCAACAGCACTCGGTGAGCAATACCCTCGTGGTACAATTACCGACATGACAGATCAAACGCAAATTACCCTCACTGCTCCCGATACCGTAGATATGGCGCTTATCGTTGGGCAGGGTGACAAACTGCTTCACGCAGTCCAAGATGCTTTCGGCGCACGCATTACCGTGCGAGGGAACATCATCGAACTTTCGGGTGATCCACTTGAGGTCCAATCACTGACCGCGCTGTTTTCCGACATGATTAAGATGGTCGAAAATGGTGATGAGCCAACGGATGACTACGTTACTCACGCGGTCGAATTGCTCCATACAGCAGAGTTTGCGCCGCGTGCTTTGCGCGAGGACATCTTGCTCACGTATCGCGGAAAGGCAATTCGTCCGAAAACGGCGGGGCAAAAACGCTATGTCGATTCTATTCGTGAAAATACCATTACGTTTGGTATCGGACCTGCTGGTACGGGCAAAACGTATCTCGCTATGGCCATGGCTGTTGCGGCGCTTAAGCGCAAAGAGGTCGGTCGCGTCATCCTTACGCGTCCCGTGGTTGAGGCAGGTGAAAGTCTTGGCTTTTTGCCTGGAACCCTCACCGAGAAGGTTGATCCCTATATTCGCCCGCTGTATGATGCGCTGTTCGATATGACGGATATGGAAAAAGCGTCGCAGCTTATTGAAGGTGGAGTCATAGAAATCGCTCCACTTGCATTCATGCGTGGTCGCACGCTGAATGATAGTTTTATCATTCTCGATGAAGCCCAAAACACTACGCCTGAACAGATGAAAATGTTCCTTACGCGTTTGGGCTTTGGTTCAAAGATGGTCATTACAGGAGACGTAACGCAACTCGATTTGCCCCGAGGTGTATCAGGGCTTAAGAATGTGCGTGGTATATTGGAAGATATTCCCAAAATTGCATTTTGCGATTTTTCTGGTAAAGATGTTGTACGACACTCGCTTGTAGCGGCCATTGTTGCTGCATACGATACCGCTGAAAGGAAGCGATAATCATGGATATCCAAATCAGTTATCAGTACAGAAAAGACGAACTCGAGACGCTGCCCATCGAGGGTCTTTCTTTGTTTGTGCTTACGCACGAAGATAAGCCTTTTAATACCGAGGTCTCCATCAGCTTTGTGACTGATGAAGTCATCGCAGAGCTGAACTCGAAGTATCGCGGTAAAGAAGGCCCAACAGACGTCCTTTCTTTTGAGTGTGATGGTCCTGATGAAGACGTAGCTGATACCTTTGGCTCACAAGAACAGGTTTATTCTCTTGGAGACGTTATCATTGCTCCTGACGTGGCTATCAATCAGACAAAAGAGTTCGGCACTACCTTTGAAGAGGAGATTAGTCTTTTGTTGGTTCATGGCCTTCTGCACCTGTGTGGCTACGATCATATCGAAGATGACGAAGCTGAGCGGATGGAAAGCCTTGAGTCTCAAATTCTTGAAGCATGGACTGCGCGTAAAAACGCACAGGATGTTCCCGCAGAGCCCGAAGCTCAGTAGTTCGTCTTCTTGGCTGCTATGAAAACAGGGCACAAACGGTTTGTCCGCAATGCGCACGATAAATCAGAAGGAAAAAGCTTTTCCTTTCCAACTGCATTTGCTTGTGCGCTGCATGGTTTAGCCTATGCATTCGCTTCTCAACGCAACATGAAAATCCATCTAGTAGGTGCGCTTTTAGCCGTTGTGCTGGGTGTAGTGTTTGGCATTGCTCCTGCCGAATGGGCGGTTATCGCGCTTTGTATCGCTGTTGTGTTTGCCTGTGAATGCATGAATACCGCGCTTGAAGCTGTTGTTGATCTTGTTTCGCCGGAATACTCAGAACTCGCAAAGCATGCGAAAGACTGCGCGGCGGGCGCTGTGTTGGTTTGCGCATTTGGCTCGCTTGTTGTTGCGGCATGTATATTTTTACCTCGTATCATTTCACTTATAGGCTTCTAAGGAGCACTGCATGGAATCACAATCTCAGACGCCGACACCGAAGCAAGAGGAATTCAAATCGGGCTTTGTCACGCTGGTTGGTAGGCCAAATGCGGGGAAATCCACCCTCATCAACGCGGTCATTGGCAAGAAAATTGCTATCACTTCTGATACCGCGCAAACCACACGACATCGCTTTCGTGCAGTACTCACGCGTCCTGAGTTTCAGCTCATCATGGTTGATACTCCCGGACTCCATAAGCCCCATGACGCGCTTGGCGAAGAGCTCAATACTTCAGCTCTCAAAGCGCTCGAAGACGTTGATGTGGTGGCTATGCTCATCGATGCTTCGCAACCCATTGGCACAGGGGATGAATGGGTGGCAGAGCATGTGCGCGCCACAAAAGGTAAGCGCATTTTGGTTATCACCAAAACAGACCTTGCGACACCTGAGCAGATTGAAGCGCAGCATGCTGCCGCAGAAGCGCTTGCTCCATGGGACGGCATTGTTGAACTGTCAGCCACAACGGGTGAGCACATTGAGGATTTTGTTGAGCTGGTGACACGTTTTCTACCCGAGGGGCCAAAATGGTTTCCTGATGACATGGAAACCGATCAACCGCTTGAGGTTATCATCGCGGAGTTCATTCGTGAAAAAGTCCTACGTGGCTTTCGTGATGAGATTCCTCATGCCATTGGTGTGGTGACCGAGGAGCTTGAGTACGTACGGGCGAAGGATATGTATCGCATCTTTGCGGCAATATATGTTGAGCGGGATAGCCAAAAAGGTATGATCATTGGAAAAAAAGGGGCAGCAATCAAACAGATCGGTATCGAGGCTCGCGAAGATCTTGAACAACTGTTAGGCTGCAAGGTGTATCTTGATCTCAAGGTAAAGGTTAAAAAGAACTGGCGAAGGGATCTTACGCAGATCCGTCGGTTCGGTTACGGTGAGGGAGCCTAGAGAATCGCTATGACAGAGCCTGGCGACAACGATCGTGAAGAGGCGCGAAGGCGTGCTCGAGAACGTCTTGCCGCACGCCAGGAACGCGAGGCTGCGGAAAGCGGACACCGCCGTCCGCACAACCAATCTTCCAAGCATGTCACACGCTCTGGTCGCAGGGATCAGGGCGAAGCAACACACCAGAGTTTTCCTGAACGAGTCCTTTCTGCGGTGCAAGCAATGGGTAGCGCTGTGTGGAATGCAAGTACCGCACTTGGTCCAAAAGCCATTGCGCTTGCCCTTGGCGCCATCATCTTGCTCATTCTTTTGATTTTTGGCATCAGCAGTTGCGTGAGTAGCTGCAGCTCTAATCAAGCCGATCAAGCACCAACAACTCAAGATGAAGCCAATCAACCAGCTGAGCCCATTGTGGTTAACGTACCCGAGAGTATTAACGCTGACCTTGCGACGGCGCTTGAGGCAGCCGCTGTTAACAATGCTGATATTGCCTGGATCGCCAACCATGCAGAAGACTACGCGATGGATGGCGAAGCGGTGCAGACTAAGCTGCTTGAGCTTGCCGTAAATGAACCCGAAGCAGTTAGCTTTGTACGTGACTTCATTGATCGATATCCAGCAGCAACTGCCGAGCCTTTCACTGATTCAGTTACCCAAGGCACGGTACCGCGCATCTATCAATGGGATCAGCGCTGGGGGTATACCGTCTACAGTTCAACGACGTTTTCTCTGACAGGGTGTTGTCCGACAGCCCTGTCGATGGTGTATAGCGGACTTACGGGCAAGGCTGATATTTCGCCGTTTGATATGGGTGTTCGCGCTCAAAATGGCGGATATATGACTGAGTTTGATGGGACAGATGCATCATTTTTGATCGATGAGGCCCCTTCGCTTGGGCTTTCTTGTTCTGCTATCGGCATAGATGGTGATTCATTGCGCGCCGCGCTTAACGCAAAACAGCCAGTAATCTGTAATGTGGGTCCAGGTGATTTTACGTCAAGTGGCCACTATTTTGTTATCACGGGTCTTAATGAAGACGGCACGGTAACCATCAATGATCCATATTCGGCTGTTCGCTCACAGAAGACGTGGGATATTGATCTGATTCTCGGTCAAACCATAGCGTTGTATGCGTATGGCCTTGCGTGATTCCGCGCGTTTCGTGGTGGTTTCCCTTTCGCAGGGTAAATGCACGGTTCCTTCGTGCGCACGTGCGGCGTATCAGCTACAATAGCTCCGAGTAAATTGAAAAGGGAGCCTTTGCATGATTTGTCCAAAATGCAGCCACGAAAACACACCAGGGGCCAAGTTCTGCAGCGAGTGCGGTACTCCGCAAACCAACAGCGGCAAGATCGAAGGTCTTGTAAGCGATGACGGTTCGCGCGAAGAGACCGAACCGCAAGATGGTTTTGCCACATCGAAAATCCCCGACATTATAATTCCCGGAGTTAACGCCTATGAAAACAACGAGGCGCCCATTCCTTATACCGCCGATCCGGGGGCAGAAACGTTTGAGTTTGATCCACTTGAGGGTCATGATGAAGAAGAACCCGAGTACGGTGATTGGGGTCCTTATGCCTATGATCCTCAGCCCGATGGGGTCACAAAAGTAATTCATGACACTCGTGGCATCGATGAGTTTCTTGTTGAGTCGGGTTATGTTGCGCCTGCGTCTTCTTGGAAATCGGGCGATACCATGGAGATGCCCAAAATCGATGGCGATGAACCGCCGAAGCAAAAAGACTTCATTGCTCCTGATGCCAACAAGCGTAAAGGCGGCAAAGGGAAAATCATTATCGGTTGCGTTATTGCTTTGTTGGTGCTTGCCGTTGTTGGTGCAGGTGTGAGCTATGGTTTGGAGCTGTGGGGCGGAAAAACCATTCCCGATGTTGTTGGCATGAAAAAGACTGAAGCCGTATCTGAGCTTGAGAGCCTTGGTTTCACCGTACGAACTACCGATGTGAAGTCAGATGATGTTGCTGACACCGTATTGCTTATGGATCCAGGAGCAGGCGAGCGGCGCGAAGAGGGGACAGAAATTGTCCTCCATGTTGCAGTAGCTCGTACGATTCCTGATGTAGTTGGCAAGACTCAAGAAGAAGCGGCAAAAATTTTTGAAGACGAAGGATTCGAAAACGTAGAGTTTGCAACGGTAAAATCAAACGAACCAGAAGGTAGCGTGCTGTCTGCGGATCCCGCTGCAGGAACCGTTGCGAAATCGTCGCAACGTATCACGGTAACGGTTGCGCAGGCTTATACGGTGCCTGATGTGGCAGGTAAGGGCATGGATGATGCTGTGAGCGTCCTTGCTAACGAAGGTTATGAATCATCCGTTGTCTATGTCTATTCAGAGGCTACGCCAGGAACGGTGATCGCCACCAACCCTAAAGCGGGCACGAAACTTGAATCAGGCGCAACTGTTGAAGTTCAGGTTGCAAAGTCACGCAGTGCTGAGATCATTGCGCTTACCAGTGATTATCTTGCCGGTGCAGGAGCGCTTTCGATTGGCGGCACAACGTACGAGATTGTTTCAGTCGATGCGGCTCCAACCTACGGTGGCGGCAATACAGCCAAGTGCGCAATAACGGTTCGTGCGAAGACAACACTTGATGGGGAAGTGGTCTACGGCTCGCCCAAACAGCGTACGGTTACTGTAGTCTGGACCGACGGCAACGAGCTCGAAAGCATTTCGTAAGCACGCCATGAGTTCAGCAACGTATCGAACGCGGGTCATTGTTCTTCGTAAGACTAAGCTTGGCGAAAGCGATCTCATCCTGACGATGCTTGCAGAAAATGGTTCACAAATACGTGCTGTTGCCAAAGGCGCTCGCAAGCCATCAAGCCCTTTTTCGTCACGGCTTGAGCTCTATTCGGTTGCAGATATTTTGCTGGCAGAAGGTCGCAACCTCGATATCGTCAAAGAGGCGAAGCTCGATTGGGGCAATGAGCGTATTCGCTATGATGTGGAGCTTGCTGCTTGTGCTGCGAGCATGACTGAACTGCTTGATCGAATTACCCAGCTTGGACTTGAAAACTCGAAGCTGTTTGCCATGACCGAAGCGGCGCTTGTTCATCTCGATGCGGTAGATTCCAGTAAAGCGCCTGCAATAACGGCAGCGCATCTCTTGAAGACAATGGCGCTCGCGGGTTTCAGGCCAAGCTTGGGGACCTGTGTTTGCTGCGGGAATGCCGTTGACGTAACGCAGAGCGAAACGGTTTTCTTTTCATATCCAGAAGGTGGCGTAGTTTGCTCTACCTGTATTACGGGTGTTGAAACCATGCGCATCAATGCAAACGTTTGTGCATGGGCCGAGGTACTGCTTACTGCAACGTTTGATGGGATTGCAGCGTTTGAGATTGACGCGTCAACAGCTTTTTCAGTGCTGCAGTTTTGCCAAAGCTTGATCAGGGAGCACGTGGGTACGAATCTTAAATCGCTTCAGTTCATGTTCACCTGTGGATTGTATTAAACCTACGACTGTTGCGCTTTCTGCAATCCTTTTACCAGCTGATCAACGCATGAGGTAGGTTTGCGACCACAAGTATTGCCTTCGAAAAGCTCAGCGACTTCTGCAACGGTCATTCCTTCAACAACCTTTGAGATTGCTTTCAGGTTGCCATTGCATCCGCCTTCAAAATCGACATGAGAAACAATGTCGCCGTCAAGCTCGAAGTTGATCGCGCGTGGGCATACGCCTTGTGGGTTATAGGTATACATGGGACTCCTTGTACGTTCGTCTTGTTCGACGAGCATTATACAAGTGAATAACTCCAAATATTGCGAGACTGGGCTAAGACGGTCTCGAAACTCCAGGTTTTGGCACTGCGCTCGGGGCTGTTGGGGTCGTTGACAACAAGATTACCATTTTGATCTATGTCGGTAAGGACGATGAAGTGTCCGACACTGGTAAAATCTCCAGGACCCATGCTGCAGATAACAGGCTTTCCGGCCACGATGCTTCTTCGAATAAGGGATTCGTCCGCAGGTAGTTCTTCGGCCACAAGGCCCAGTGTCGCGGCGCCATCAGTCATGAAGGACCATGAGGTGCCATCTGCGGAAGCGTATCCGTTTTCGGTGGCAAATGCTGCCATAGCAGCAGGATCTTTGTCGGTGTTACCCGTTAGCGCTACATACACCATTGCCATGCAGGTGGGACCGCATCCACTTTCTCCAAAGTTATTCTCAGCATAGCGAACCGACGCCCATAAAGGATCAGTTTGAAAGAGTATCGGTACCAGGCCTTGTCTCCACTCATTTTTTGGCGTGCTGGTTGCTTGTCCGTTTTGTGATCGCGCATCAGCACCAGCTATGGGCAGATTGCCTCCGATTGCTTGCAGGGAAACCCAGCCGACAAGGCCAATGACGGCAGCAAAAACAACAACCAGTGCGCTTGTTGCCAAGAGACTCCGTGTGTGTCGTCTTTGATAGCTTTGCTTGAAAGGACGTGCTGGGTTTATCCGATACTGTTGCGAATTTCTGTTGAGCGCAGGTGGGCAGGGCGTTTGAGTTCTGCTGTTTTGTGAAGGTGTACGATACGATGTCATGATACAGGTCCTTTCATTACCCAGTTTAATAAGCAAACGGGTCTTTATTCAGTATTTCAAGGAGCGAAGACTCTGTCTCATAAGAAGTGGTAACCAATTCCTTATGTTCCTTAAGTTTTCCTTAATTGTTTTGAACCGAGAACGAAGTCAGCGAAGAAGGCGGTACAATTGCAGTATGGAATCGACTTTTCATATCTGCGTTTGTGATGACGAAGCTGCTATTGCTGATCTTGTTGGCAAGCTACTCGTTAATGAGGGCTATCGTCCCACTGTGTGCTATACCGCATCCCAGGTGCTTGCTACCATCGAACGCGATTCGTTTGATCTGGTGATCCTTGATATTATGATGCCGGGTATTGATGGATTTACGTGCTGTCGTGAGATCAGAAAGCGCAGCCAAGTTCCCATTATTTTCTTAACGGCAAAAAGTGAAGAGATTGACAAAGTTGTTGGTTTTGAACTTGGTGCTGATGATTATGTGGTTAAACCGTTCAAGCCTCGTGAACTTATGGCTCGTGTCAAAGCTCGACTGCGGAGGGTTGAGGCAACATCGTCATCATCTACGAAAAGCGGCAAAGCGCTGATTGAGTCTGGTCCTATAACTCTTGACGAGGAAAGCTATTCTGCGTGTTTGCTTGGCGAAGAGCTCACGCTGACGCCGAAGGAATATGCAATTTTGTTGTGTCTTGCTCGGAATGCTGGCAGGCCTGTTGCTTCAGCGGAACTGTTTGAAGCAGTGTGGGGTGAGCCAGCGAGTTTGCAGAGCAATAATACCGTCATGGTGCACATTAGGCATCTTCGCAAGAAGCTTGCTGAGATTGATACGTCCCAGGAATACATTGAAACAGTGTGGGGCGTTGGATACAAGCTTGGCTAAACAGACAGGTTTATGGTAGATCTATGGCTGCAGCATTTGTTCACGAACAGACAAAAGCGCTGAGACGTTCAATTCTGTGGCGCACGCTTTTTCATGCAGTCTTGTTTTCTCTTGCATTCTTCGTAACGTTTGTTCTTTTGGAAACGCTCGTCAAGAATCCTTTTTCAAATTTCTTGTATTTTACGGTACTAGAAGGTGCAGATTATACGGTGTATCAGATGCTAGCTGGCTTCTATTACACGTTCGTTGTTTTCGGGTATCTTGGTGGCCTCATTTTTGTTATTCGGTCGGGAATCAATCGAGCTTTGAAATGTTTCGATGCTTTATTTGAGTCGGTTGAAAGCCTTATGTCTGATGATGAGGAGATGGTAGATCTGCCACCTGAGCTCTATCAGACGGCATTCGCGCTCAATACGATTAAGGTTGAGCATGCACGTGATGCGCGCGCTGCCAAAGCTGCTGAACAGCGAAAAAATGAGCTTGTTGTATACCTTGCGCATGACATCAAAACGCCGTTAACATCGATCATAGGATATCTCACACTCCTTGCAGAGGCGCCTGATATGCCCATTGAAATGCGGGCACGCTATGCTCAGATTACGCTCGATAAATCGTATCGCCTTGAAGAGCTTATCGAAGAGTTTTTTGAGATTACTCGTTATAACTTGCAAAGCATTCCCATTGAGCGGAGTCGCTTTGATGCAACGTTATTCTCCCAGCAGGTCATTGATGAATTTTATCCGCAGGCTTCATCGCGCTCTTTGACGATTCAGCGTGTTGCCCCTGAAGAACAGCATGTCTTCGCGGACGCAAGCAAGCTCTCGCGCGTCTTTAATAACGTATTAAAAAATGCCCTGTCGTATGCTGACGAAGGAAGCGTTGTTACGGTCTCAGTAGAGCGTCGCGCCTTCGATGAGGGTTCATCGTGGTTGAGAATCATGGTGACAAATGAAGGTCGCGAGATTACGCCAGAACACCTTGAACGCGTGTTTGAGAAGTTCTACCGTGGCGACGATGCTCGAACGAGCTCTTCGGGAGGAGCGGGGCTTGGATTGGCAATATCACGGGAGATTGCGCGCGCTCATGGCGGAGACATAACAGCAGCTAGCGAGGGCGGCATGACGAGTTTCGCCATCTGGATTCCTCAGAGCGGGATTGGGTTTACAGAAAATTAAAACGCCTGCCGAAGCAGGCGCTGTGGTCAATGGCGGAGATGTGTGCGAATCGAACACACCCAAGACGTTCTGCACGCCTCACATCGGCTTTGAAGGCCGTGGGACCCACCAGGATACCTTCCATCTCCAATGAAGTAACTCATACCAGTATCGTTGATCGTTTGAAATCTGCTCCGTTCGCTTCGGCAATCGGTCGTTTGCATTGAAGGACGGTGCTAGGTCTATTCTATGTTTCGCAGCTCACGCGTATCACCCGTACGCTGCGTGAATCCGGTTGCGTCAAAATGCTCAAGGAGTGGAATCGCATATTTTCGGCTGATTCCCATGGCCTCTTTGAGCTCCGCCGCGTTTGCGCACGCGTGATCTTTGAAGTGGAGCGCCACCGATTGTTTGAGGGCATTAAATGCTTCAGCAGAGAAATAAAACTCGTTTCCAATGCGCTGAACTTTGCCATCATTTTCAAGTGTATTAAGCGCGCGATGAGCAAGGGTTCCTTCGATACCCGATTGAGCAATCAGGTCCGTGATGCTCGGTGGCATTTTGCCATGAGAGACAACGATGCTCTCAAGGGCATCCTGTGCTTTTGCTTCGGCCATTTTTGCTCCAGCACCTGCCTTTGGATGGCTTACTTCGCCATTCGAAATGATGGCACCACCACGCCGCTCCAGTTCGGCGAGGAGGGCATCAAAGCGATTTTGATCCATAGAAACGCGGCAGAGTTGTAGGAGGGCAGCTTTTTGGATGCCCGGTGCGGTTGGGTTTTTAGCATGGAAACTCAGGAGGTTATTCTCGATACCAGCAAGGCATTTTTGCAGCGCGCTTCGGGTAGCGAAGTACGTATCATGTGTATGCTCGAGCAGCTCAAGTGAGCCTTCGGCGACGCTTTCAAGCAGTAGGGTGTTCAGCACGTCTTCGTGAAGTCCTGTAAGTCGCTCAAGATCACAGGCCCGTACGGCACCGCTGTGAATCTTAAGCGCGGCAGCGCAGATTGTTTTGTCATCGGATTCCATGAGCGCGTCAAGTAAAGCACGCTCAGGAAGGGTGAGGTGGGTCCTGCGCTTTGGTGCTGCTAGCAAAACAACTCCGCCCCCGATAACGGAAACGGGGGAGTAAGATCTGATGATGTAATGGTCGCCCCGCATAACAGGTAGTGGTTCATCAAGTCTTATCTGAATATAGCCACGTTCGCCGACAGACATGCTTTCACGTCCATCCATGAGAAGCAGACGTCCGAGTACCTCTCGTGTGCCGTGAGCAACATGGACGCGAGAACCAGTTTTTAGGGGTTTTCCTGACTTGCTTGTGTCGTAGTAGGTAAAGCAGGCGTCAAATCGATCGGTTGTCTGAGCGGTAGTAGGTGTAGCAAGAAAATCTCCTGGCCGAATTTCATCGGTTTTTACATTGCTCAGGTTGAGCGCAACGCGCGTGCCTGCCTCTATGCTTGCCTGCGTAACACCGTGTGACTGCAACGAACGTACTCGTGCTCGTTTGCCCGAAGGAAGCACCTCGAGTTCATCGTCGATCTGGATTGATCCTTGCCAAAGGGTACCTGTCACCACTGTTCCGCTTCCCTTTATGGTAAATACGCGGTCGATGGGGTAGCGCACAGGTTTTTGATCGCGTGCATCGCGTGGCGTGTGAACAAAGCGTTGAATTGTTTCGGTAAGCTCAACAGTGCCTTCGCCAGTTTTGCTTGAAAAGGGGATTATGGGCGAATTTTGATACGGTGTTTCAGCGAGAAATGCCGTAATTTCTCCCTCGATAAATATCTTCCAATCGTCATCAACAAGATCAGATTTGGTAAGCGCAACAATGAGCTGGGGTATACCAAGGAGATCGAGTACGGCAAGGTGCTCGATGGTTTGCGGCATAATACCATCGTCGGCGGCGATGCAGAGCAGTGCAATGTCGATTCCGCTTGAGCCTGCTATCATGTGCCGCACAAATTTTTCGTGCCCGGGAACATCAACCATGCCAACGCTAGTCCCGTCAGGGAGGATGAGCTGCGCGAACCCGGGTTCTATGGTAATGCCCCGAGCTTTCTCTTCTTTCAAGCGATCAGGATCTGTGCCTGTCAAGGCTTTGACAAGAGATGATTTTCCGTGATCGATGTGTCCGGCTGTACCAAGGATACGTGAAGTGTGTGAGGTTTGTCCCATGGCGTAAGTCCTATT
>JAVWLC010000038.1:0-7454 GCA_036638175.1 Raoultibacter sp.
GCCGCATCATGATCGCCGTTTGCCTTCTGCATGCTGCGACGAATAGCTTCGGCAAATTTTACGAATACGCGCATCAAATAATCTTGCTCAAACATACTGCCTCTTTTCAGTGAAAGCGAACGTCACCTAACAGGTTGACGGTGCTGGTATACCAAGGTGGTCATAGGTTTTACTGGTTGCTTGTCGTCCGCGAGGTGTGCGAATCATCAAGCCTTGCTGCAACAAAAAAGGCTCATACACATCTTCGAGCGTCTCAGCATCTTCAGCTAGTGCTGAAGCTAGCGTGGTGAGGCCAACGGGACGCCCTGTAAACTGAACCGCAAGTAAGGTGAGGATACGGTTATCCATCACATCGAGACCCAGAGAATCAACCTCAAAAAAGCTCAACGCTTGCGCTGCGACATCTTCATCGATCAGGCCATTGCCCCGCACCTGAGCCCAATCGCGCACGCGCTTGAGCAGGCGGTTTGCCAGGCGTGGCGTTCCTCTGCTGCGCCTGGCAATTTCAAGCGCGCCATCAAGTTCAATTCCAATTCCCAAAATGGCTGCTGAGCGAGCAACAATGGTTGTCAACTCTTCAGGCGTGTAATAATCAAGGCGATACAGTGCACCAAATCGATCGCGCAAAGGACCCGTGAGGAGACCCGTGCGAGTGGTGGCACCGACCAAAGTAAATTTAGGTAAATCAAGACGGATTGATCGAGCAGCCGGACCTTTGCCTACAACAATATCGAGCACATAATCCTCAAGCGCTGGATAAAGCACTTCTTCGATCATGCGATTCAACCGATGGATCTCATCGATAAACAGGACATCGCCCTCTTCGAGATTTGTCAGAATTGCCGCAAGATCGCCCGTGCGCTCAATAGCAGGGCCACTCGTAGTCTTGATGTTTGCGCCAAGCTCATTTGCTACAACGGTAGCAAGCGTGGTCTTACCAAGGCCGGGAGGGCCTGAAAACAAGATATGATCCACAACGTCTTCGCGCGCTTTAGCAGCTTCAATCAGGATAGATAGGGATTCTTTGACCTTCTCTTGTCCCGCATAATCAACAAGCATCTTCGGGCGCAAGCTTCGATCAAGAACGAGATCATCCTCAATGAGATCAGGGGTAACGGTACGAGACGCATCCGAGGAGGCCCCGTTTGCGGCAGCCGAAAAAACCAGTCCTTCTATTTCGATTCCTTCGCGATCCATAACGCCTTTCCGATCCAGCTATTCGCCCAAACGCTTCAAAGCGTATTGTAGCAGGACGGATTCAGTTCCTTCTTCAGGAGCGCCCTTGAAGGCAACATCGACCTCGGCTGATGTGAATCCCATGGATAGCAACGCCTCTTTTGCGCCAGACAAGGCACTGCTTACACCTGCGCCACCGCCCACCGCCACATCGAGCAATTCAGCATCAAGTGAGCCTTTGAGCTCCAGGATAATGCGCGAAGCCGTTTTTTTGCCAACACCAGGAATCTTTGATACAAGCGCCACGTCTTGCGATGTGATGGCTGCAACAAGCTGGCTTGGAGGAAACGCAGACAGCGCTGAAAGGGCAACCTTCGGCCCTATACCCGACACGCTGGTAAGCCTCAAAAACAATGTCTTTTCCTCAAGCGTCAAAAAACCGAAGAGCAGGACGGCATCTTCACGCACATGAAGATGGGTGTGCACTTGCACCTTTTCACCTGTTTCAGGAAGCTTCGAAAGGCTGCCTGCTGCCATGCCAACAGCGTAACCAACACCATTGACGTCAATGACTGCGGTATCGTGCGTTTTGCCAGCAAGAACTCCATTGAGAAACGCGATCATAGTACTCCTTCGTGCGTCGTAAAACAGATTGCTGCAGCAAGGGCATCAGCCGCGTGATCAGGGTGCGGAACGGCTTCAAGCGAGAGAAGCTGCTTCACCATGTATTGCACCTGTTCCTTTTCAGCAGAGCCCGTGCCAACCACCGCTAACTTAATCTGGCGCGGGGTGAACTCTCCAACAGCAAGATTGCCGCCTGCACAAGCTACAAGCGCCGCACCGCGCGCTTGACTGGTGCCAATGCCTGCCGTGACGTTCTCGCCAAACCAAACCGTCTCAATGCCCACGCATTCAGGTTCAAATCGCATGATCACGGCATTCATTTGATCGTGAATTTTCTTCAAGCGTTGAGCGAGGTCAATATCCTTCGAAGTTGACACACAACCATACGCAATACACGAAAGCCGCGCGCCTCTCTGCGAAATAACGCCCCACCCCGTATTGGCAAGTCCGGGGTCAATACCAAGGATAATACGCTCAATTGCTGCCACGAAAATCCATTCTCTTCTTCGGTTGGCATAGAACCGCTGCATCTCAATACACGATCAATCAACAAACACTTGTTCGCATGATACCACAAGGTTATCGTTTGGGCCGATATTCATTGATGCATCATGCAAGAAATTGTGAGCACCCAAATGTGTAGCTCGTTGGCATACAAAAAAACGGACCCGATTGATCAGGTCCGCTCAAGTCATACTGGTGTCGCTCACTTATTCGTCGAGCGCTGCTGCAATTTCATCGGTGATATCCATTGAGTGGTAAACGTTCTGGATATCTTCAAGTTCTTCAATCTTGTCAATGAGGCGCATGACCTTCTTGGCATCGGAGATGCTGACTTCGGTTGGAGTTGTGGGCTCCATGATAAGCTCAGCGCCCTTCGTCTCAATCCCTGCAGCTTCGAGAGCTTTTTTGACAGCCATGAGGTCGGTGGGTGACGTGTAGACAATCCACTCGTCTTCCGCGTCCTCGTAGTCATCTCCCCCAGCTTCGGCGACGGCAAGCATGAACTCGTCCTCGTCTTCGCAGGCTGCTTTCTCAATCATGATCTGACCCTTGCGCTCGAACTGAAACGCAACGGAACCCGAGGTACCAAGGTTGCCATTCGCATGCGAAAACGCACTGCGAACATCGGCAGCGGTGCGGTTGCGGTTGTCGGTCAAAGCCTCAAGGTACACCGCAACACCTGCGGGGCCATAGCCTTCGTAGACGATGTTTTCGTAGTTGGCAGCATCTTTACCGCTACCAAATGCCTTATCGATGGCAGTTTTGATTTTATCTTTTGGAAGCGAGTAACCTTTTGCTTTTTCAATAGCTGCTGCAAGCGAGGCGTTGTTTTCGGGGTTGGGATCGCCACCCTCTTTCGCTGCAACGGTAATGTTGCGCGAGAGTTTGGAGAACAAAGCCGAGCGCTTTGCGTCCTGTGCGGCCTTACGGTGTTTCGTGGTTGCCCATTTTGAATGCCCTGACATATACCTACCCTAACTACTCAATGCAATTCCAACGAAATATTGTATCACAGGCTGCTTTGAGCAGTTTTACCATCGAAGTCTTTCCATATCAGGCATCTGAAATTGCTGGTTTTACTCCTGCACTAGTAAAACCTACGCATGCGTGTCGCCGCCAGAGTGATGTGACGGCGACACAACAAGCTGTATAACGTTAGGCGTCTGCCCGACCGTCCTCTTGCATGATTCCACCGGCAACCATATAACCACCAACGAAAGCCAAGCCAAGGTCTGCGTACATACCCGTCAGCGGTTTACCTGCGGGGTTGCCTTCTCCAGACGATCCGCCAGCGGTGTGCCATCCAGCATAAAGACCCGGAATAGCTGCCCCCGCCGTGTTGACTACCTGCATCTGCGGAGTAATGCGCAATCCCGTCTTAGAACCAAACACATGACCCCCAAGCTTTGCTCCATAATAAGGAGGCTCATCAATTGCGATCATCCATTCGGGCTTGTATTTATACGATGCGGCATAGTCCTCGCCAGATGCGCAAGCTTTATTCCATGCCGCCACAGAATTCACGAGAATTCCCTGATCAAGCCCGAGCGCACCCTCAAGTTCTTCTATTGTATTACACTTGCAAATAGCTCCTGCATCGACCATCTGCTGGAAGCCGGTATGCCAATCGCGAAGCCATTCAGGTACGCGATCGATATAAGGATCATCGGCTGCAACAATTTTCGCTTTGCGGCAGATAACCTGTCCAAAAAAGTTTTCGGTAACAAGCTTGTCAAACTTCGAATCGAAGCAGCAGTAGGTCTTGCCTCCTGGCTGATTCATCTCGATGGCAGCTGTGTCACACAAGCCCTCTGACGAAGGAGGTGCATCGGTTGTGTACGGATAGCTCGTCGCTGATGTTGAGATATACGGAACGCGCTGTCCTTCGCGATTGATACGCAGCCATGGCTGGCGGAGTGCTTGGTTACCGTCTTTGTTAATGTGCGAATCCATCATGGTGTCGAACTCTTCATAATCGCGCCACCAGACGCCACCGTCGAAGGCGCCCGTTGAGTCGTAACCCGATAGATCAGCTCCAACCCCTTGCCCCATACGAATGCATTCGCCCGTACCATTTGGGGGTGTGGCTATGTTTGCAATTCCCTGCAGACACGTTGCCGAATAGCGAGCCATCATGGCGCGGTTTATTTCCATGCCACCCGCAGTCAGAACCACCGCACGAGACGCTTTTATGAATTTCTCAGCTTTCTGTTCGGTGACTTTCACACCCAAAACAGCCGACCCATCAAAAACAAGCGTATCAACCGTACAACCTGTTCGAATTTCAGTTCCCGCAGCAAGGGCAGTCTTTTCAAGCTCTTGGAAGGGAATGAGGTTCACGTTAATACCGTTGGTCGGCGTCGACATGCCCTCCCATTCAAGCAACCCGTTGCCTGCTGGCGAAGGATTCATGGGAACCCATTTGGCACCCGCTTTTTCGTTCATCCAGTCAATACATTTTGGCCCTTCGGTTGCCATCGCACGCAGCAAATCAGGATCCCCTGTCATCTGCTGGCAATCCATGACAAACTCAACGATAGTATCAACATCGTAGGGATGTGATGGATACGCCCAGCCTGCAGCTTGAGCCTGCTTATGCCCGCCGAAATTCGAAAAGACCGACGAATGCTTTGAATTACCACCCGTCTCCTCGCTTCGCTCAAGCATGGTTACTTTATACCCTGCCTTTGCAAGGCGAATCGATGCGTTCATGCCACCCGCACCTGATCCAACAACGATAATTTCCGTCTCTTCATCCCACTTTGAAGGTGGTTCAACGGGTGCTATGGGAGCAGCTGCCGCCTCAAAGGCAACCTGATCCGCTGACATTGTTGATGATCCGTCCTCGGTTGCCGCCTTATCTTGTGGACTACATCCAACAAGTCCCGCTAACGCACCTGCACCGCCTAATACAGCAGCACTTTTGAGAAAACTTCTGCGATCAAGTTCCATATCAAATCCCCTTCCTCACGCGGCCATCTGGCTCCCTTCCAGATTCGAATCCGCACCCTCATGGTAGTCGCACAGACGCACCCCCTGCTGTAGGCGTTTTGCCGCATGAGACGGGATTTTTCTTGCCATGGGCAAGATGCGTACTTAGGTGTAAAATAATTTTTACAAGTTGTTCGTCGCTGTACGGGGGTAGCACGATGGATACACGCTATATCAGGGAATTTCTAGTTTTCGCAACAGAGCTCAACTACTCAACCGCAGCGAAAAAGCTCTATATCACACGCCCGACGCTTTCGGAGCACATCAAAGAACTCGAGGATGAGCTCGGTTGTGAACTGGTGGGAAAGCATCAGGGCAAAGCAGCGCTCACGCCAGCTGGTAAGCGATTTGTGCAAACCGGTGCGCGGCTTGTTGACAGCGTGCAAGATATCATCGACGAGTATCGGGCGCTGTCAGATAACCTCCTCATTGTCACCATTGCGCAGACGAATCTACCGTGGCTCGAATCGATCATCTACAAAGCCCGCCACGCCGTGCAGGAATTACATCCCGAAAAGCAGATCGACATAGTTACCGCCAACGGACCGCACAGCACCATCGATGCACTGCGCAACGAAGTGAACGATATCGTGGTCGCGGGATATAAAAGCTACGTTTCACATGAAGATCGAGCTGAACTTCCTGAAGGAGTTCAAAAGTTTAAACTCTGCACTGAAGAGATCAAACTCTTGATGACGCAAGGAAATCCGCTCTTTTCAAAAACAAGTCTTGAAGCCAAAGACCTCGATGGAGCAACGCTTATGCTTCCACCCGACATCTACCAAGGATACCTGCGTGACAACGTTGTTGAGCGCTTTGAAACACAGGGGGCTAAAATCACCCTTCGCACCATGAGCTTCGCCGATCACTTTGAGTACTTTACCTATGACTTCCAAGATATGATTGGCATTGTGCCCACCACGCTCATCCCCCGATTCGGCATCGATGATAGGGATGAATGCCGGGCGTTCTCCCTCGTTGACCTCAAGCTCCAGACGGATTTTTTCGCCGTGTACACCGATGAATTTATCGCAAACGAAAACGCCCGTCTTCTGATCAGCGAGATGAAACGCCTCGCAACGCCTTAGCCTCGCTGCCAAAGACCAGACTTGCCACCATCTTTTTTCAGCAGGCGAATCTCACCAATTTCCATACCGCGGTCCACGGCCTTGCACATATCGTAAATGGTTAAGCACGCAATACTCGCTGCGGTGAGCGCTTCCATTTCGATGCCCGTCTTACCCGTGACACCACAGGTTGCAAGCACGTGGATACCCACGCATCCATCTTCGCGACTCCCAGCAAAAACAGGTTCGAGCTCCACCTTTGCCTTTGTGATATTGAGCGGATGGCACATAGGAATCAAAGCTGAAGTCTGCTTGGCACCCATCACGCCGGCCACGCGAGCACACGCAAGAACGTCACCCTTAGCCGCCTTGCCATCAACGATAAGCGCAAGGGTTTCGGGCTGCATGACAATGAATCCTTCCGCAACCGCAATACGCTCGGTGTCGGCTTTTTGCGACACATCAACCATGCGGACTTCGCCTTTTTCGTCGATGTGCGTGAGATTCTGGTCAGACATTACTAGCCTCCAATTTGGGACATACCGCGTTCGGTGCCCACCTTATCGTGATGATCATCGGGTTTTGCGCCAAGCGCTTCGGCGAAGGTGGCACGAATAGCCTCATCATCGCCCGCGCGCAAAGCTTCACGCGCATCAAACTCCTCATCGGAGAACAAGCAGGGACGCAACTTTCCGTCAGCCGTCAGCCGCAAGCGATTACATTCTGAACAGAAGTGCCGCGAGAGCGGCGAAATAAATCCAACCGTACCGAGCGCATGAGCAAATTCGTAATAGCGCGCAGGACCCCAACCCTCTGGACGATCGCCTCCCGCCGCAATAAGTTCGCCAAGACCATCTGCCACCGCATGACTGTTGATGATTTCAATAAGCTCCTCAGTGGGAACAACATCTTCAGAACCCCAGCCACACCCCGTTCCACCGGAGCTTTCTCCCACGGGCATATATTCAATAAACCGCACATGCAGCGGTCGGTCGATCGAAAGTTTCGCGAATGCAAGGTAATCCTGATTGAGGCTCCGTACGGCAACTGCGTTGATTTTCACGGGATCAAACCCAACGTCAAGCGCTGCAT
>JAVWLC010000038.1:7464-11833 GCA_036638175.1 Raoultibacter sp.
CACGCCGCGTAATCATGGTGAACTGATCGGCATCGAGCGTATCAAGCGAAATATTGACGCGAGAAAGCCCCGCTTCCTTCAGCTCTTTTGCCATACGTGGAAGCAATACACCGTTGGTTGTCATGGCAACGTTTTCGATGCCAGGGGTATCTTTGATTGCACGAATAAGATCAACCACACCCTTGCGGACCAGCGGTTCACCACCCGTAAGTCTCACGCGAGTAATACCCATCTTGGCAGCAACGCGGACTGCCCGCTCAATTTCCTCGATGCGCAAAACCTCATCATGGCCCATCTGCTCAACACCCTCATCGGGCATGCAGTAGATACAACGGAGGTTGCATCGATCAGTCAATGATATGCGTAAATAATCGATGGTACGTCCGTGGTTGTCTTTCATACCGATCGCTCCTTCTTCTCAGATGAGGATATTATAGCAATCTTGTCCCTGAAACCACGGCGGATACGCAAGTGCATCGCAAGGACCGCAAAGCCTTCGACGCCCGTGCGGTTATCGACTCGCGAGATACAACTGATCCTTCGGGAAGCGGACAAGCACCTCATCACCTTTTTGAGGCAGATTGGAAGCTGCAGTAGAAAGCTTGTCAATGCGCCAGAACACGTGTTGATGCAAATACTTCATGTCATCTTCGCCGTCACCCACCAGCGGCTCAAAGGAGCTATCTCTCTCGATAAATCCAAGGAGCACCGTTCGGTCAAAGCGCGAATCGCTCACGCGATCAACTCGCATGCGATAGACGTTTTCGCCTGGCTCTTCGACACGCTCAAGGTAAAAGGCGCGAACGCCAAGGTTCTGAACATCTACGGGGACCTCTTGCTCGGTGACCAGCTCGATCCCCCATCGCGGGAGCCGAACGCAGTGGGCATCCACCCGTTCGGCGCGCGTGGCATTTTTGCAGCCCGTAAGTTTGATGCTTGCCAAACTTTGGGGGCTATTGACGAGGTCTTCGCCTGTTCCCTGTTCAATTATGGTGCCGTTTTCAACCACCGCAATACGATCGCAGAAACGAAGTGCTTCATCGATATCGTGACTCACGTACAGGATGGTTCCATTGTAGGCATCAAACAGACTCACGAGGTTTTGCTCAAGCAGACCTTTTAGGTGTGAATCAAGCGCCGAGAACGGCTCGTCGAGCATAAGAATGCCAGGCTTGGCTGCAAGCATTCTCGCGAGCGCTACGCGTTGCTGCTGACCACCTGAAAGCTGCGCTGGATAGCGAGCTGCAAACTCCTGAAGACTAAAACGCTTGAGCTCACTGTGTACAATAGCATCGCGATCGGCCTTTGCTGTCTCTTTCCCAATACCGGCTGCCACATTCTGTTCAACCGTGAGGTTTGGGAACAACATATAGCTCTGAAACAACAGTGCCGTTTTGCGCTCTTGTGCCGATAGGTTTATACCAGCCGCTGAGTCAAAAAACACCGTGCCGTTTACAACAATACGACCCTCATCAGGCTTTTCGATTCCTGCGATGCAGCGCAACGTCAAGCTCTTGCCGCAACCTGAAGCGCCAAGGAAACCGAGTGTTTCATCACCTGCTTCAAACGCAACATCGAGTTCGAAATCAGCGAATTTCTTGCGCAGAGAAACTTCGAGGCTCATCTACCCACCTCCTTGCGATATTTAGTCGTCCGTCTCGACCAGAGGTTGATGAACAAAATGACAATAAAGCTGAAAATCATGATTACGATGGTCCAGAAAATCGCAATATCGGTGTTGCCGTTCATCCACTCAAAGTAAATGGCAATCGGAATGGTTCGCGTTACACCAAGATAGTTACCCGCAAGAAAGAGGGTTGCGCCAAATTCGCCCAAGGCTCGCGCAAAAGCAAGCACTGTGCCTGCGGCAATTGAGCTCCAGGAAAGGGGCAGCATGAGTTTGAAAAATATCTTCGCGTTAGACCAGCCGAGTGTTCGAGCTGCATCGAGCATGGTGGGATCAAGCCCCTCAAATGCGCCGCGCGCGCTTCGATACATGAGCGGAAACGCAACAACCACCGCGGCAATAACGGTTGCGGGCCAACTAAAGATGAGCGGGAATCCAATATCGATAAACCACTGGCCTATCCCCGTATTGCGACCAAACGCGAGCAGTAAAAGAAATCCGCAAACCGTTGGAGGCAAAACCATCGGAATAGTAAAGATTGAATCAGCAATATCTTGCGCACGAGCTGGAATTCGAAGGCTGAAATAGGCCGCCGCCAAGCCCAAGATAAAGATGAACACAATAGCGGTGCCCGTTGTTTTTAACGTTACCCACAAGGGACTATAATCAATGCTCTGCATGAATTCAACAAAGGCATCAATACCAGTTGCCGGCAACACAAGGTCAAGATTGGCGGCTTTTACCAGTTCGCCAAAGTCGGCATGACTCAGTTTTACGTATGAGGGACTCTCAAGATCCGTCACATCCGAACCATCAGCACCGATAACGCAGGTATAGTACTGGCCCGCTTTCAGCTCCTGAGCAAACGTAAATACAACGTCATTGACTTTGTATTCGGTCTTCTCGGTGAAATACCACGTTGTTTCTTGCGCGCTAACCGTAGCGCCACCATTGGCAACCGCAGTATCAAGTGCCTCAAGATAGGCCTTCAAATAAGCGATGTCCTGCTCATTTTCAATCGATAGACCGACCTCGGTAGCAATCTCTTCAGGAACGAAGACAACCGCATAATCCTCGGCGACAGCCATCGTCAAATAATCGGGAGACGAGCCTGCATAGTAGGTATAGCCGCGATAGGAACCTTCGACTTCGCGATTACTGCCAACTTGGGCGCGATTAAAAGCATCAAGTGCAAACGGACACCCCTCAATGGTTCCCGCGCTCCCATCGGCAGAAACCAGTACGTCTGAAACCGCCGATTCTGTACGAGAAGAGGATTGGGCAGCATCATCAGAGTCTTGCTGCTCTGATGATGCAGCTGCAGCAAAAGCCACAGTGGGCATGACACAACTAAAGACGAGTGCTAGCGCGAAGAGCACGAATATCATGCGCTGCGCGATAGATCCCCTCATAGCCGTGGCCTTTTCTGATCCCTCAGCTGGTGTGCCAACATCCTACCTCCATCGCTAAAAAGATGGGCGGAAAAGTCCGCCCATCTGTTGCGTTGCTTCATTATATACGAGCGACCGCCAAGCTTACGCGAGTTCGAAG
Source organism: Raoultibacter sp. (assembly GCA_036638175.1). Lineage (GTDB taxonomy): Bacteria > Actinomycetota > Coriobacteriia > Coriobacteriales > Eggerthellaceae > Raoultibacter. The sequence goes on from JAVWLC010000038.1 coordinate 10,643, forward strand.
CCCCACTTTTGCCAAACTTTCAGGGCATCCTCATTGCTCGTTGCCCACTTGAGGAACTCATCAGCATCAGCAGAAACCTTGGAGTCAGTGAGAATAGCCGCTGGATAGATGATGGGCTTGTGCGTGTTATCAGCAATTTCGCCAACAACCTCTACGCCACCAAAACGCTGAACGTCAGACGAGTAAACGATAGCAAGATCTACATCGCCAGATTCTGCATGCTTACAGACGTTACCAACAGACGTATCAAGAATGGGGGTGATTCCAACATAGGCACCCTTGGTTCCCGCAATATCTTTGCCCGTTTTGCCAGAGCCATCATCATAGGCGCCAACCGTAGAGAGCGCCTGAGCAGCATAGTTGCCAGCAGGAACGGATTCATCACCCACAGCAACCGTGTACTTGCCATCAGCGATATCCTGAAGCGTCACGTTTTTGAGTCCTGAACCTTCTTTTGCCACAATCACAAGATCGTTCGTAAACATATCAAAGCGAGTTGTGGCATCTACATAGCCAGCCGCTTCTGCATCATCCATCTTGCCCTTTGAAGCAGAGATCAGGATGTCAGCTTCAGAACCAGCTGCTAGCATCTCGTTGAGCTCTCCTGAGGATTTGTACTGCGTATCAGCAAACGTCACCCAGCTGTGGTCCTTCTTGTAGAGCTCCTGGATCTCATCCATTGCCTTCGTGAGCGAGTTAGCAGCGAAGATTTGCATCTCTACCGTTTCATGCTGCTCTTCGGGCGCGGTGGTAGTTTCTTGTTGTTTAGGCTGCTCAGTCGGCTGAGAACAACCAGCAAGTGCAAACGCCCCAACCAAAGCAAACGACAAAACTGCCGCAAATACAATGCGCATGTGCTTTTTCATACTATCCCTTCCTGTGTGACCTCAAGCAGATGCCGATCCTTCGATCGGCATCTGCCCATACTATTCTTATATCAGTATATAGTCAACCGTATCAACTCTCAAATAAGGATAATTGGTCGATGCAGAACCGATGCGCATCAGAAGGGTTCTTTTTACAATGAACGGTAAATCTAGAGTTCGATCACACGCGTCGCAATGCGCTCAGTCAGCGCAGGGACATGCGAAACAAACACAAGACCAATGCCCCGCCGCTCAAGCTCAACTAAGAGAAACTGCCATATCTGAGCTTGCGTAAGAGCATCAAGCATCGTTGAAATTTCATCAG
>JAVWLC010000039.1:0-11802 GCA_036638175.1 Raoultibacter sp.
GCAGCAAACACGCAGCGAAGGTTGGTCAGTTCAGGGGCCAGTGCAGGCTGGATGATGAAGTGTCCGTAGATCGACACGATTACAAACAACACGAGTGCGACAATCTGGATAGGAAATGCCATCTTGATTGCACGGTCTCGCAAAGCGGAAGGTTTTGGTGCCTTGAGCGCAAGCCAGGTTGCTCCCTGAGCCAGAAACATTGAAAGTCCCAATAAACCTGTGAGCAGGGTAAACGGCGTTATCAAACCGAGCAACGGAATGCCCGTGTAATCTCCATTCATGTCCATCGGAATACCCGCGTAGATATTGCCAACGGCAACACCGAACAGAAGGGCTGGCAAGGCTGAGCCAATGAAGAAGCACTTGTCCCATATACCCGACCACTTCGGATCGTAGCCACGAAACTCAACGGACACTGCTCGGATAATCAACCCAAACAGGACAAGCATAATCGCAAGGTAAAACCCTGAGAATGTTGTCGCATAAGCGGGAGCAAACGCCGCAAAGAGGGCACCACCCGCGGTAAGCAGCCAGACCTCGTTACCATCCCAAACAGGACCAATGCTTCGACGCGCAATAGATTTCTCTTTGTCAGTTTTCGCAACAAAGGGATAAAGAGCGCCCACGCCAAGATCAAAACCATCAAGGACAAAGTAGCCCCCGATGAGAACAAATATCAAGATAAACCAGAGTACTTGGAAAAATGTCATCTCCACGGCTACTCACCACCTTTCGACTTCGGAGCGCTACCGCCCTTAGCCTTCACCTTCGCAGTGCCGATGGCTTCGGCAGAACCCATAAGTGAAGATCCATCTACGCCTTCCGCTGATTCCAGTACGGGACCTTGCTTGATGAAATGTCCAATAATGCGCGCCCACGCAACAGCAATGAACGCATAGATGAGCATGAACAGTACAAAGGTAATGATTATCTCAACAGGTGAAACAGACTGTGAAACGCCATCAGAAATGAGCAGACTCACACCGTCAGGAGCTGAAGTCGAGGGATACACAACCCAGGGCTGACGCCCAAGCTCAGTTGTAAGCCATCCAGTCTGGATTGCGATAAACGGGAACAGTGGCGAAATAACCAGCAACCTCTGCAGCCATCGCATATTTTTAACCTTGCCCTTGCCCAACGAGAAGACAAGAGCCAAAATCACACAAAGCATGATCAAGCCGTACATGGCAACCATGATGTGATAGCTCTGGAATACCGCATTCACGGGCAATGCATCCGGATTGAGATCCGCATACTTCTCGGTCTCAGCAAGTTGATTGAGGCCCATGATTTCGTCGTCCCACGTTCCTGTTGCAAGGAAGCTCGTTCCTCCAGGAATATAAAACGGAGTCAGCACTTCCTCATTCGCTTCATCAACTAGACCAAACAGGTACATCGGCGGCACTTCTGTGTCGTAGGCACCCTCCATCATGGCAATTTTAGTTGGCTGCTCTTCATACACCACAACCGCAGAAGCATGCGCAAAGCCAATCATCAGACAGCTTGAAACAATACCCACAACTGCGCCGACTTTCATGGTCTTCATAGCAAACTCGGTGTGCTTGCCTTTCAGCAAATACCAAGCCCCAACGGCAATAGCGAAAAACGCACCCATGATAATGAGAGCGTCAACCGTATGCGTGAAACGTGGAATTGTCGAAGGGTTAAATGCAGCGGCGAGAAAATCAGTGATAACAGCTTTTGAGCCATCCGCAGCAAGCTCTGCACCTGCAGGAGTCTGCATCCACGAGTTGGCGATGAGAATCCACAAAGCTGAAAGCGCTGAGCCGATAAAAACCAACCACGACGAAACAAGGTAGAACTTTGGCGATACCTTATTGCGGCCGAACAGCAAGATACCCAGAAACACCGATTCAAGGAAGAACGCCAAGAGCGCTTCTGCCGCAAGCGGTGCACCGAAAATGTCACCGACAAAACGAGCGTAATCTGCCCAGTTCGTTCCGAAGGAGAATTCCATCGTGATGCCTGTGGCCACGCCGACCACAAACGTCGCGGTGAAAATCTTCACCCAGAACTTCGCCGAAGCAGCGTCTTTTTCGCTTCGGGTTCTAAAATATCGGGTCTCGTTGATGGCAACGATTAAAGCGATTCCAACCGATAACGGTACGAAGAAAAAGTGATAGGCAACGATGACATAGAATTGAATTCGCGCCAGCATCACTGGATCAGCAAAGAAATCCATTGCACATCCTCCCTCCTTCATTTTGCATTGGATCCGCTGATAAGACCTCGCGCGAAAGTATTCGACCCCGTTCCAACGCGCTAGCTCATCATCCAGCGGCGTTTCCCCATGGAAACATTTTCGTCATTCTACCATCGAAAACACCTCAGTAGTCGCAAATGTTACTTTTTTTATATCATTTTTTGATTACAAAGGTGTCGATCCGATAATCATAGGCGCTTGAAATGCGGTTTTACACTTATGAGAGGCTTTAGATAGGGTGCCGTTATCGGTTCGTAACGTAACCGTAATCAAGGCCGATACCAACGTGATCTCGACCAGTCTGACAATAGGCTATGGGCGAATTTAGTAATAGCGGTAGTACGCCGCACAGCTACCTTCGCTTGACACCATGCAAGGACCTACAGGATTTTCGGGCGAGCACACCGTGCGGAACAACGGGCACTCATCAGGCGCCATTATGCCGCGCAGCACGTCGCCGCAGCGACAGCCCTTCGGCTCCTGCGTCGGTTCAATTTCGGGATCGAACTTCAGCACCGCATCGAACGCTGCGTATTCAGGGCGAATACGATATCCAGAATCGGGAATCTCACCAAGTCCACGCCAGGTAGCAGGGCAGGTATCGAACACCTCATCGATAGCAGCAATGGCAACAGGATTGCCCTCAGCCATAACGCCTCGCGCATACGCGATTTCAATCTCAGCTCGGCCTTCGTGAAGCTGACGCATGATCATCGCAATACCTTGCAGGACGTCAACGGGTTCGAATCCCGTTATGACACCAGCGATTCCGTACTTTTCTGCCAAAAACCGATACGGTTCCATTCCGATAATAGTGCTCACATGACCAGGCAAGATGAGAGCATCAACTTTAAGGGCAGGATCGTTCACAATGGTTTCAAGCGCCCCCGGCATATTCTTATGGGCCGCAAAAACTGAGAAGTTTGTCAGTCCTAGCGCCTTCGCGCGTTTGATTGCCATGGCAACTAGTGGCGTTGTGGTTTCAAAACCAACACCCACAAATACAATCTCGTGTTCAGGGTTATCTTGCGCAAGCTTAAGTGCATCAAGCGGCGAATAAACTATGTTGATAGACCGACCTTCGGCTTGCTCTTTGAGTAGGCTCGACGTTGATCCAGGAACGCGCGTCATATCACCGAATGTAGCAATCGTGACATTCGGTACACGGGTAAGCGCGATGACCGTATCAATATCATGATTCGAAGTAACGCAGACGGGACAACCTGGTCCTGAGGCCAAGCGAATACCTTCAGGCATAAGACCGCGAATGCCGTTGCGCGCAATTGCCACGGTATGTGTTCCGCATACTTCCATGATTGTTGCTTGTTCAGGCGCGAGTGCTTTAATCGAATCGACGAGCCCGCGCGCAAGATCGGGTTTCTTGAACAGCGAGAGATCCATGACTAGAGTCCCAGCGGATTGATCGATGCTGGCGCGCCAAACGATGCCCCTTCGGGTGCATCTTCAAGAGCAAGCTCAGGAAATTCCCTAATGAGGTCAAGCGTTTCTTGAGCAAACTGCTCATCAACCACTTCGATAGCAAACCCAGCATGAACAAGAACGTAATTCTCGAGTTCCGCTTTGGGGGTCAGATCAAGTGAAATATCACGCGTCACACCGAGAATGTCGACGGTAGCCATATGGTCGTCTTTGATTTCGATGATCTTTGCAGGTATTGCCAAGCACATCGCAAACCTTCTTTCAAAAAAGACTGCCCGTCGCAGAGTCCGCAACAATCAGGCAGCAGTACCGCTTGTGCGATACATGACTCGTGTTATAAGCGCAATCCTACCACAGCCTGTCCGAAGGAAATGCAGCCATCGCTCGGCGGCAGATCTCGGTTGACGGCGACCGTAAACCCCTGCTGCATTAAGGCTGGAATCGCATTTTCCATCAGATAGCGGTTGAGGAACACGCCACCAGAGAGCGCCACCGTATCAATTTCATACGTCGCGCGAATGAGTTGAGCAATCTGCACAATGGCGACAATAAATGCATCATGAAAACGTCGCGCAATAAGTGAGACGGAAACGCCCGCTTCCTTATCATCAAGCAGCGCTTTGAACGTTGACGACGCATCGAATAGAACAACCGAAGTGTCTAAAGCGGTGCTCTCGGGTAAAGCTGTATTCTTTACAAGTGCAATAGCGTAACGCTCCACCGCATCACGTGAGTCTTGAGCGGGCTCATCTCTCCGCAACCCCATCGCCGCCTCGAGCAAAATTGCACCTTCGCCCTCATACTTCGGCTCAGTACACACACCCAGCAACGCCGAAGCCGCATCAAAGAGACGCCCAACTGATGAGGTGAGCGGCGTATTGAGTCCGCGATCGATCATCTGCTCGCATACAGCGGCGGTTTCGCCAAGCTCCTCAAGAGCGGATGCTGCTGCGGGGTGATCAAGCAGTTCAAAAGCCCACAAGACTCCATACGCCATGCGTAAAGGATGTTTGACCGCCGCCGCACCACCTGGCATCGGAACGTATGCGAAGTTGGCAAAGCGCTCATAAGCGGCAAGGTTGCACAGCAGCACTTCCCCACCCCAGATATTTTTATCGACTCCATAACCCGTACCATCAAAAGCAATGCCAGCAACAGGACCTTCGAGCTTATTCTCAGCCATAACCGACACAATATGAGCATGGTGATGCTGGACCTCAACAACAGGTTTATCCTGTTCGTGAGCCCATTTGCTCGTAAGATACTCAGGATGCATGTCGCAAACAATGCGGTTGGGAGAGATTTCAAACAAGCGTTCATAGAGAGCCTTGGCTGCAAGCCAGGCATCGTAGTTTTCGGCATTTTCCATGTCGCCAATATGCTGCGAAACGAACGCTTCGGAATCGCGTGTGAGACAGAACGTATTCTTTTGTTCGGGACCTGTCGCGAACACCGAGGCCGAACCATCACCTTCGAGCAAAGGGAGCTCAAACGGCATGGGGGCATAACCACGAGCGCGCCTCACGAACTGCAGCATGGGACTAACGTCTCCCACGTTAATGATGCGAACTACCGAATCGTCATAGCGTGCGCGAATGGCACGATTATTTCCAAGAAATGCATCGGCAATGTCGCCGAGGACACGGTAGGCAGCCTCATCTTCAGTAACAATGGGCTCATCATGCATGTTGCCCGACGTCATAACAAGCATTCCACCAAAATCATGGACGAGCAAATGCTGCACAGGGGTGTACGGCAGCATAACGCCAAGCTCCGTAAGTCCATCAGCAAGCCCTGGTGCAAAGGCAGCATCAGCACGTTTCTTGACAAGCACGATGGGCCTCTGCGCCCCTGTCAGCAACCGCTCTTCGGCATCGCTTACTTCACATACACGGCGCACGGCATCAACGTCTTGCAGCATAACCGCAAACGCCTTGCCTTCACGACGCTTGCGACGGCGCAGTTCAGCTAAAGCTTGTTCGTTTTCAGCATCGCAAACAAGATGGAAGCCGCCCAACCCCTTCACCGCAAGAATTTTTCCAGCACGAAGAAACTCAACTGCTTGCGCGAAAATCGCATCACTTTTCTCACGCGTTGATCCCCACTCCACGGGCGAATCAGCAGCACCAGCAAGACGCCAACTCACCTGGGGACCGCATTCAAAGCACGCGTTCGGTTGTGCATGGAATCGACGATTGAGTGGATCGTCATATTCGCCTTGGCAACGCGGGCATTGGGGGAAATCCTTCATCGACGTGTTCTTGCGATCATAGGGCAGCTTCTCAATAATCGTGAAGCGCGGACCGCAGTTGGTACAGTTAATAAACGGGTAACGAAACCGTGGATCATTAGGATTAAACAGCTCACGCCCGCAGTCCTCACATGTCGCAAGATCAGGCGAAATAAGCGTTGTTTTCTCGACGGTACCAGAATCCGAAAATCGAATTTCGAACGTATCAAAATCCTCAAGCGGAACTTCTTTGAGCTCAATCTCAGAAACCTGCGACGCTGCGGGAGGGTTTTCAGAGAGCTCTATGACAAACTCATCGAGCAGCTTTGCTTCGCCTTCCGCATGAATGAATACGCCGTCAGTAGCGTTCAGAACCCACCCATTGATCAGGTATTTTTTAGCTGTCCGATAAACAAAGGGGCGGAATCCCACCCCTTGTACTATGCCGCGGACCTGGATGTCCAATGCTTCGATCATCACAAAATCCTTCCTATTTCAGCATTCCTACGCTTTGTGCAGGGTGCCGTAATTGCGTGCTCACGCATCTGCTGCAGCTACTTTAGTCGACCGCTTGCTCAAGCTTCCGAGCTGCTTCGTTTGCGATTTCTTGCTCTTCGAGCACCTCAACCACAAGCTCGGAAAGCGCACGCAACGTCACACCCGAGTTATCAGGCAGATGAACATGAACGCAACGCCTATCGCGCTCGGCGAGCGTCATGAGATCACCAGCGGCTTGCGCCTTAGCGAGAGCTCCCAAGCTTTTAGCCTCATCATCAAGTGCAATGTCTTTGAGCTCGTCCGCCGAAATGATCATGAAGACACCGTCATTGGGGCCGCCTTTTTGCAGCTGCCCTGTTGAATGAAGATAGCGCGGCCCCACTTCAAGACAGGAAACCACGCGACACGTAACGCCTACCCCGTGCCGAATTGTCTCAAGCGCCTCTCGACGACCTTCGCCAGTAAACGGAAGAAAAACGTTGAGGGCAAAATAGTCGCCCGGTTTAATGGAAGCAATCAATTTCCGAATAGAATCACGCAAATCATCGGCCTCACCAAGTGCGGAAGAAACGGTAACCTCAACCTCACCCGTATGAATGTCGCCAATATAGTCTTCGATGAAATCAGGAGCAGGTTGCCCATCTTTCAAGATTCCTAAAACCGCTTGCTTAGCTGACGCCACATCGGGCTGGTCAAACGGGCAGACACGCATGAGAAAGCCGCACATTGCAATTGCGTATTCCCACATCACAAAGTGCTCAGCCAACTCGGCAACGTTATCAATCTTGAAGTTAAGTCGCGGTATAGCAGAATCGAGGTACGCCAAACTCATTTCGAAGTTTTTGCGCTCATCCCAAAGATCTGTTTTGGTCTGGTAAACAATGGCCGTTCTATCGCCTGCGTCTTTATTCAAAAGCAGCGCATCAAGTTCAATATTTGGAAGAATCCCTTGGCCGCCTTTGCCAAGGCTTTCCGCAACCAACTGTTCGATCCAAAGACCAAGAACACGACCGCGCTTTGGCGTCAAGAATGAAAACTTATTGCGGCCCTGAAGATAGTTGTCATACAAAAATGCTGCAAGGCCAACAGCGGGATTATCGATAGCATCTTCGCTGCACCGACGCTCGGCTTCCACAGCATGCTCCATGAATTCACGCAGATCGATACCCACCAAAGCAGCAGGCAAAAGTCCAAAAACCGAAAGTGCTGAAAAACGTCCACCAACCGTTGGTTCACCAAGAAAAACAGCTCCCCATCCTTCTTCACGAGCTTGCTTTTCCAGATCGGAACCAGGATCGGTGATGGCAACGAGATGCTTTACCAGTTCGCTTTCTTCCATAACATCTGCGAGCTCATTGCGCACAGCACGCAGCGCGAGACGAGGCTCAATGGTGCCACCACTTTTTGAAGACAAAATAAAAAGGGTGGTTTCGGGCTGCGCCTCTGCAAGGATGCCACGTACGCGAACGGGTGAATCGGAATCGAGCGTCTTGAACGAAACCATGCCTGAATCAACTTTATTGTACTTAGTCAGAGTCATGGGCGCTTGCGTTGAGCCACCTTGCCCAATAAGCACAACGGTCTTTAAACCACGCGCGATAGCATCGTCGGCATACGCCTGGATGTCTTCAAGTGGAAATGGTGGGTTGCTGGCCAAATCGGTCCAGCCCATATATTCATGTGCACAATCACGCGCATCATCAGAAAACTCGTAGAGACTCGCATCCTTTGCATGAACTCTGCTGGCGACTTGCTCTTTTACCAACGTTTTCGCCGACGGATAGAGCTTCTCAACTTCACCGATTAACATAGGGCCTTCTTTCTGCGAAAGTCTCACTATTCTATCAGAGTAGTTCAGTGAACGCGCTTTTTCCGCAGATTCCTCGAAACGAGGCGACTTCCTATACTCATGATGCACCACTACATCAAGGAAATTTCCTACTATTGATTATTATTTCTTATTAGTATATATTACTATTAAGATATATACTTGATTGCCGTTCGATTTTGAGCAGCAAGTATAGCGGGGGATCCGCATTATTTGAGGAGGACACTATGACTGATGTATCAAGACGTACGTTTTTCAAAGGAGCAGCACTTGGAGCAGTTTCGCTCTCAACCGTAGGGGTGCTTGCGGCATGCGCAAAAGAAACAGCTCCAGCTGCAGAAACTCCACAGGCTCCAGCAGCCAATGTGCTCTCGCCAACAACAATGCCAACCGCTGACACGGGAAGCAATTTCGAAGCGATTCCTGATAGTAAAACAGTTGTGGGCAGCACCTATGAGAATCTCCTTACCGCAATTGAAGGCGAAACTGGGGCAACCACAAAGTATCAAGCATATGCCAAGGTCGCAGAAAAAGAAGGCTTCGACCAGATAGCTCGTTTGTTCAAATGTACGGCTGACGCAGAAAAGATTCACATCGAGCTTGAATACAAACTAGCACAGCAGATCGACCCAGACACCAAGAAGCCCGAGCCACCAACGGTTGAGGAGCATAGTTCAAACATCAACCTCATCTTCGGTGCAAATGGCGAAATCTATGAGACAACTGATATGTATCCTTCGTTTATTAAGGCTGCCCAAAAAGAGGGCAACAACGATGCCGTACAGGTGTTTACCCGTGCGAAACTCGCCGAAGCCTACCATGCCGAACGCTATCTTGATGCCTATAACACCATTGATACGCCAAGCGACGATTCGTACTATCTTTGCCCCATCTGCGGGTACATCCACAAAGGCGAAAACTTCACCGCCTGCCCGATTTGCCTCGCGCCCAAAAGCTCGTTTACGGCGTATTAAGTCGTAAAACAAATTATCAGCGCACATCCTAATCCCCCTTAGGGATCTGAGATGTGCGCTGATCTATAAGCTCAATTCGTTGTCCAAGGCACTGTGCTGTCATAGCCTCGAAACAGTTACATGCGCAAACATTCAAGGTGAAGCATTGCTTTTACGGTATACTTCTCGGGGGGTATTAGAGGCTTTTCGTTCAGGTAAGAAGCAATCATTTGGCATCCTATCTACGTTATATATTGGGATCAAAAAGCAATTTGCTTTTATTAGGCTTATGCTTTCCACAGGCGTGGATGCATGTTGTTAGCCAGGGTATCGTATCGGGATCACTCAATTTTCAACTCATTTTTCATATCGGCTTATGTACAAGCCTTGTCATTATCGCAATCTTTTATCGCAACAAAGAACACACACAGCCTCCAGTGTCTGTAGACTGGATCGCAGCTGTCGGAATGTGTCTCACTCCTCTTGCGGGACTCACGCTTCCTCAAAGTCCAGAGATTATATATCTGATCTGTGGATTTGCTAGCGGCATGGGAATCGGATACTTTTTCGCCAAATGGTTTTTAGTCTACAGCGAACTCAAAACTAAAGATGCTTACTGCTTCGTTCTCCTCGCTTTTTCGTTCGCCGCAATAATTCGCTTCTTTTTTGCCTTAATCACCATCATCTCACCCATCCCTACGCTTCTCATCATCCTAACGCTCCCCTTCTGTTCACTTTACGCATGCAGAAATGCATTCAATCCACAATCTGGAAGTATCGAGAGAAGAGAACGGTCTCTATCAAAAACATCGTCATATAAACCTGCAGTCTTTTTGATTATTCAAGTTCTCGTTTACGCTGCAATTTTTGGCAACGGCATAATATTCAGCGTCCTACAAAACGCAATCCCCGGATCAACGCATGAAAATGCTGTCACTTTGATCAACTACGCATTGCGTGGATTATTTCCTTTCCTACTGTTCTTATGGATTGCTTCGCAAAATGAATCCTCGCAATTCAGATCAAGTGCCAACACTGTTTTTCTTGTTCTAGCATTTGTACTGCTGACCGCTTGGTTTTTTGACGGCACATCAATGGTGGTAGCATACAGCGCAATATCCCTTGCACGAAATCTCGTGATCATTCTTTTGTATCTCGCTCTCATCAAGCTTTCGCATACAGTCAACCGACACCCGTTCTTTGTTTTCGGATGCGGTCGTGCAGCTTACGAGCTCTCCGTAGCATGCGGTATTGCTATTTACGCACAGCTCGATGCTACGGGTAGAGGCACTATGCTCGGAGAGGGCCTCATCTATCCTGTGGCGATCTGTGTTTTTATCTTTCTAGCAGGCTGTTTCTTCGCTACTGTGCAAAACCTCAATGATGAACCAACTTCGGATCAAGCAACTCTTTCGTCAGGACTCCCCGAAGCTGCCTTCGATCGCGTAAAAATCGCCTACGCTCTTTCCGACAGAGAATGTGAAATCTTGCGACTCCTGTATAAGGGACACAGCAAAAAAGGAATCGCCGCCATGTTGTATCTCTCCGAAAACACTGTCCGCTGGCACGGGCAACGTCTTTACAAAAAACTCGGAATTCACAGCAGAGAAGAGCTTCTACGAATAGTTGACCAGGAAAGCTAAAGAACGCATGTTGCGACAACAACATGCGTTCCAAATTTCGTCACACAGCGAGAGGGTGAAACCTAGCTATCCAAGCGCGGTCTTTCTTATGCGGTCTCGTGGCAAGTACCACATTCGTAAACATCCATATGGTGACAAGTTTGGCAAGATCGCGGAGCAGTTATGTCAATGCTCTCATCGCTATGCATTTTATGGCAATCGACACAGGTAATGTCATCATGTTGACCAGCTGTATTTGAGGTAGTTAAGACTTCATGTGGGTTTACGGTTTTGCCATCCGAGTCGGTCAGCACTGTCACGTTCGCCGTCTTTGCAGCCAGTTCTTCCCAACTTCCATGACAGTCTACACACACCTTTTCATCGATCGTTGTGCTTTTAAGCGTTTTTAGCTTCGATGGATCAGAGCCTGCTTTGGCTTTATGTACTGTCGCAAGAGACTCCTCATCTGCGTGGCAGTCTAGGCATGCCGAATCCGCATGAAGCGAAGCTGGACATCCCGCGTCCTCGATACTTGCAGCTTGCGTCTCATGACATGTCAAGCAATCAATCTCAGGACTCCATGCTACCTCATTCATAGCACTATCGGCGGTCTTTGAATTCCCATCGGTTGCGGATTCAGGCGCGTGAGGCTGTCCGCATGCCGCCAATCCACAGGTCAGGATGGCACACACGCTGGCTATTGCAATGAGCATTGCAGCTTTGCTTTTGTTTTTTACGTTCATCAGCACTTACGCCCTTTCTTTTATATCGCGGCACATACTATTTCGAGGTATCCCAAGACTCGAGATCCTTCGCATGTAGAGCGGCGAATCTCCCCGTTGTTAAGGCTTCTGCAATATTGCCGATGTTGTAGCAACCACCGTTGTACGATCCGAACTCACCAACGTTGTATAAGCGAGGAATTACTTCGTCCGACGAATTCATGCTTTGGCAAAACTCGTTACGTCGAGGACCACCTTGCGTGTTAATAGTTGTTAGCGCCATCT
>JAVWLC010000040.1:0-650 GCA_036638175.1 Raoultibacter sp.
TCCTGAATAATCGCATAGGCGCATGCAGCGGCAATCGTCCCCACGATAATTCCACCGATCACATCTGTCGGATAATGCACCATAAGGTAGTTACGCGAGAGGCCAATTAAAACAACGAAGATGAATACTGGCCACCATTTTTTCTTATCGTTGCAGAAATAAAGTGCGCACATTGCAGCCATGGCTGCCGTTGCGTGACCCGAGGGAAACGAACGACTCGTTTCCATGGTTGCACCAGTAAACTGCCACCAATCATAATACTGAATAGAACTTTCGAACGGCCGCGGACGCATGACAATATCTTTTATTGCAAGATTCGTAATCAGCACCCCAACCGCAATTGCCAAGATGACACACAAACCCATTTTGCGTGTCTTATCAAACAAGAGTAACAGAGCGGCTCCCGCTAGCAAAAATACACCGTTATCCACAAATAAACTGATGATCCTGAAAAAGGGAGTAAGCACATCCCCAGCGGCTTCGGCCCATCCGTGCAGCACCGAAAGAATCGCGAAATCAAATCCCGCGAACGTTGTGTTGAGCCATGAGGCAAAAGGGGTCAATTCCATTTGTTTCTACCATCCTATGTGAGTCGATCTCTTCGCTCGCACGGATACTCTGATGCATATTTCGTTGCCACCGCAAAAACT
>JAVWLC010000040.1:660-6429 GCA_036638175.1 Raoultibacter sp.
ATAGCGGCAATGCTCACACATGCATAAGAGCCGATGTTACCACTTCAACACCTTGAACGATAGCATCCACAAGCAACCTGCACTATCGAAAGCGGCTTGCTTCACGGCAGCTTGAAGTGAGCAGGCACAAAAACAGCCTCATGACCAGTAACACGTCATGAGGCTGTACAGGTTGTGGTGGAGCAAGCTAAACCAAAAACTAACTACAATCCATATCTATAGACACGGATTCTGCATCGCTATCGATTTAGACAACCAGTGTAAAGCCACATAAGCGGGCATCCCCACAGCCTGAACAACTTAGGGATGCCCAAGAGCGGCGCGTTAGCGCCAACAAGGAGAATCATATCATGGACAAGGAAAGCAAAGCGAGTGTCTCAATGGATCTGATAGACAAAGTAGGAGTTTTAGCCGAGGAAACAAGTGACCTCACTGACGCTGTTTGCTGCATTCGGGCGGCAGCGTTATCGCCGCTCGATGACAGCAGCGACTATATCACGGGGGCACTCTCGGTCCTTATGCGTGCGTCGGCTACTGTTCGAGCGCAAGCAGAAGAAATACTTGGCGAAATCGAGATTGCTCACCAATAGTCTCCATCGTTTGTTCGCTTGCTTTTCGATTCTCGCAGTGCGAACATGCGTACCATGAAGGGGATATTATACAGAGAAAAGCAGTACGTAACCGTCGCGGCGAGCATCGACCCCGATGGCGTTGTCACTCCCATGTCGATCACATGGGAGGATGGTCGCAGCTATCACATCGACCGCATACTCAACCGTCGGCAGGCATCATCGCTAAAAGTCGGCGGTAGCGGCTTGCGCTATCTTGTGCGCATTGGCGGGCGCGACACGTTTCTCTTTTTCGAAAACCCCCGCTGGTTTGTTGAGCGAAAGATTTACGATCCCGACCCACCCGCAGGGCATTGTTACGGTATCGGGTTTGAGTAACTCCAAAAATTATCGAAATTATTATGTAAACGATATTGTTTAATTAAACGATATCGTTTATACTATACTCATCGGAAAGAGAGGATCGTAAAAATGAAGCCGACCATCGAACAGATCAAAGAAGTAGCCGAACAGTTCACCGATAAGTACGCAGTAGTTGCTATCCGCACCCAAGAAGAAACCTTTGATATCGGTGAGGTTTCCCATGTATCGCACGTGTGGGTTGACGGTGATGATACAGGTATTGAGATCGAAGGATTGAGCGCCACAACGATTACTAGTAACAAAATAACCATGCACGCATCTGACAACGATTCGTACAATAGCTACTGGGGAGACAATGTCGCCATAATATGTGGTAACGATTACTCAATGGGCGAAGATGCTGGCGAAGTTATTATCACTGATCCAGTGTGCGTACATATCTTTTAGCAGACAGGAGCGCCATGTTAGTAGAATTCAAGCAGCCACTCGCTACAGGAATTATTGACAGAATTGTCAGGAAAGACCTCATTCTTTCAACGGAGAGCGCTCAATCACTTACGATTGAGCTTAACGACATACAGTTGGCAGCCGTGTTTTCCGCGCTCGGTCTTGTAGTTGATGAAACAGGCTATACCGCTTTTGATGACAACTACCTAGACGGCGTTGTCCTTCCCGCGCTTGCCGAGCTAGATGCCGACTGGGTCACCCCAGAGCAGGCAAGCAACATGCTCGGCATGACAAAAGGACGAATATCACAGCTCGTTAAAAGCAGTGATCTAAAGTCAAACGGCAACAACGCAAAAGGCAAGATGCGTATCAGCACTGAGAGCATCAATGCACGGGCTTTGGCATCTGGCCCAAGGACGCTTCAGTGACAGCGGGTCGGCGTGGGATGAGACTGCTACCGTATCAGAAACCGATATATCGAAGGATGGTCGAACTGCTCCAAAGTAATGGACGGGCAGCAGTTGTAATGCCTACTGGGACAGGCAAGTTTTACCTCGCCGCCAAATACGCTGAGGATAACCAATCATCTAAGGTGCTCCTCATCGTTCCCCACGCAGAGATCGCCGATCATCAGCTTGCAAAGTTCGAGGAGGGGTACGGTTATCGACCCGAAAACATAGAACCTATCACCTATATGGCACTTGTGGCTTTAATGCGAAAAGACAGGGTCGGAGATATTGAAGCCGACTGCATCGTATTAGATGAATTTCATCACGTCGGTGCTGGTGTATGGGGTGCTGCCGTAAACGAACTTTGTAGCAGATTGCCTAACGCTAAGGTTATCGGACTGTCTGCTACGCCCTACCGCGCATCCGATGGCGGAAGAGATATGGGCAATGAGTTTTTCGAAAATAATTATGCGGTCAAAATGTATCTGTCAGATGCGTGGTCCGATCCATCAATACCGCTCGATCCGCCTAAATACATTTCGTGCGTTTACTCGTGGGTACATGATTTCGAGCGGGTAACAAGCAAGATTGCGCGCATTAAAGACGACGATAAGCGCAGTCGCATTGAGAAAGAAATGGAAGAACTCAGGCGCAATATCGAAGCGGCTGATGGAGTTGACAGAGTTTTAGCAAAACACCTCCCGAAACGTGATGGGCACTACATCTTTTTTTGTGCTGGTGTCGATCATCTGAAAAAAATGGAAGCAATGGCAAGAACATGGTTTAGGAAACTCAACCAAGAAACGCACTTTTATCGAATATACAATGAGCTGAGAGTAACCGAGGGTGTACTTGATCGCTTTAAGGCTGATAGGTCAGATGCCGTAAAGGTACTGTTTTGTATAGACATGCTCAATGAAGGCATACACTGCGATAACGACGGCATAATCATGGCTCGTCCGACCGATTCGGCTACCGTTTACATGCAGCAACTCGGACGAGCGCTTGATGTCGGGAGCAACAAGACAAGTGTTGTCATTGATCTTGTCGATAATCTAAGCTCAAAAGGATTAACCGAAACGGGATTTGGGCATATGAATTTTTGGAGCCAAAGCGTTACTATGATCCCCAATCACCCTGAAAAAGACCCCCCGTTATTTGACATTACCGATGTGGATGCGGCAGCAAAAGAAGTGCTTGAAGGTATCGAGCGAAAGATTGCAGAATTCTCTCGCTTGGATGACAGCATTAAGACGCAATGGCACCCGACAAAAAATGGCAACCTGACACCCAATGATGTAACCACAGGGTCGGAGCGTAAGGTGTGGTGGATTTGCGAGAAAGGTCACGAGTGGAAAGCAAAGATCAGTGATCGAGCACGTGGTTATGGATGTCCATATTGCTCGAACCGCGCTCTACTCACTGGCTACAATGATCTTTCAACACTTTATCCCGATATAGCGGCGCAATGGCACCCGACAAAAAATGGTGATCTTATGCCAACCAACGTGTCGGGTGGGAGCATGACCTCTGCTTGGTGGATTTGTGAGCACGGACATGAGTGGGAGACAAAGATCAGCAATCGCACCACAAAAGGAGGAGGTTGTCCGCTTTGCTCAAACAAGGTACTTATCCCTGGCGCGAATGATCTTGCGAGTCTAAACCCTGAGATTGCGGCGCAATGGCACCCGACAAAAAACGGTGATCTTACCCCTGCTGCCGTACAGGCAGGTGGATCGAAAAAGGTATGGTGGATATGCGAACATGGACACGAGTGGGAGTCTACTGTCGCAACAAGGGCAATGAAAAACTGTGGTTGCCCGTACTGCGCCGGGAAGAAGCCGATCCTAGGAGAAACTGATTTAGCAACACTTTTCCCAGAAATCGCCGCCGAGTGGCACCCGACAAAAAATGGCAACCTGACACCCAATGATGTTCGCCAAGGGAGCGGGAAGAAAGTATGGTGGATATGCGAACATGGACACGAGTGGGAAGCTATCATCGGCAATCGGACGCGAGCAAAGACAGGCTGCCCGAAGTGCAGAAAAACAAGACGCTAGTAGTCATTTATTCTGAAAACAACAAAAGGGGACTCAATTGCGAGTCCCCTGAGCAGTTACCAGCTGACTAGGCTCAGAGTACGCATGTCAAGACTTGGCAAGCGTTAACTGCAGGCGGTCTATCGCAGTCTCGCCATCGCCCGCGTAGCCGTCCTCATCGTCAAACTCCCACTTGTAATAGTCTCCACCAACAGGAGCAACGCGGTACTTTGCTTTGTAATAGCCCGTCGAATCAGGTTCTTGCGTCTCGTAGTAGAGCGTAATCCCAACGATACTAGAGCCATCCCCCGACACATTGCGATCAAGCCCCTGCGGGTGGTCTTTCGTTCGCAGGATGAACCATCCACCCCCACCCTTCCAGTCAACTTCAAACCCAATGGCTGCGTGACCAGGCACGCCAGCAAATGTATCGCCACATCCATCAGCACACTCCAAGCCGAGCATCCAGTCGAGCCAACCGTGCGTCGCGGTTTTGAGTCGGTACATCGGTGGCTTAACGCCAGTGACAGGCTGCGGAGCGGACGGCTCAGAATCATCGTCTGGTGGAATCAGGATATAGTCCCACCCATACGACGGCGTGTAAGCGGGACCGACGCTGATCTCATTGCCAGTTTGATCTCCTTGGCAGCATCCCCTCACGCCGCCATGCTCATCAACATGGGCACCTCCAAGCCTACCCCAGTCTACAAAAGCTTCGACATGATTTTTGACATTGAGCGCAATACAGCCTGGGGCGCAATCGTAAAGATTGCCATCAAATGGCACAGCTACCCAGCCAGCGCGCTGAAAATGATCGAGCATTGTGCCTGTGTAGCGTGTGCCACTCGTTTGTACGTCATAGCTCGACGCACGAGCTGCCATATACATAAGCGATGAGCAGTCGCAATCGGGACCCCATCGGTTAACTTGCGAGTAACCATGGCTGTCATCGTTACACCAGTCAACGACAAACTCGATAAACTTAGCTCTTGACCCCATGTTGTCCCTCCTTTTCATCGCTGTTGGCGTCGAACAACTTGCCAAGCGGGCTTGATGCAATTTTGGGATTGAGCACGCACAAGTTTTCGATGACGCTAATGGTTTCGGTCAAAATTACGTACACGCATACAACGCTCACGGCGGGCACGTCAATGCCAAACTCTGGTATATGCGCCGCAGCATATTCGAGCAAAAAGGCAAAAGCGATCATGCCGACGAAGCCGCACTTATGCCAAAGCCCCTCGCGCATTTTTCCACTTTTTAACGTGCCTGTTTTAACGGCACCAGCAACGCCAGAGACAACATCAAAGACGATTGCCATTGCCGTTACGATCAATAGTTCAGTCATCTCAGTCACTTACCTTTCACCTCGGTCCAGCCGTATACACCTGGTTCCCATACGTTGCCATCAACGTCAGAGGTCCACGTCTTTCCACGATGAGTTACCTCTTCTCCCTTGACATAAGCATCTACCGCCCCAACTGGCTGTGACCATGGATAAATTCCACTTTCGTCTGGATCGCCAATGCGTTTCCACAAGCTCGATGAAACGTCAGGTGTCCACGCTGCCTGAGCCGTGTGCGCAGATAAGCATCGGTAAAGCTCGCCACTAAATCGACGAATATCACCTGCTTTATACGCTTCAGTCTCATTCCATCCGTGAAATAGTGTATTTACCTGCATCGCTTGTTCATCGGTTATTACCGTTGCAGATATTGTGATCTTCATTGCTTTTCGAATTTGTTCCATTGCGGCAGTTTGTGCCGCAAGATGCTCAGGTGTCATAGCTATCCCTCCATACCTGTTAGGGCGTTAAGTTGAGTTTGGATTTCGTCGGTCGACGTTCTTTCTTGTGCCGCCGCAATTTCTTCAGAAGCCTGCGCGGCGAGTATGAGACTTAAC
>JAVWLC010000040.1:6439-11586 GCA_036638175.1 Raoultibacter sp.
CTTCAGTAATCTCGTACCGATCTTTGATTTGAGCAAGCCGCTCATAAATGGAAACAACTCCATCGCTATCAACATCAATTACAAAATCGAAATTGGCAAACATCGCATACCTCTGCGATACGCACATATCCTCATAAGTTAAAGTAACCCCATTCGGGAAAGTAATAGACTCGCCCTTTTTGTATAATTTCAGCATTATCAAACGTCCTTCCACTGCATTTCATCTGTGACTTTTGTCATATTTGGTGTTTCAATGTGAACCGTTGAAGCCATAACAAACAAGCGGTTATCTTTCGAAGAGTCGTTTCCTGCATACGAACTTGCCCAGAGAAAATAGAAGCCGAATGCGTTAACAACATAGCGTGCTGCATAGTTACTCATGACATAAGTAGTTTGCGGCTCAACTAACGAAGTTTGTACTTTGCTTACATCATTAAGTTTTTTCCTTTTGATCGTATGTGCAGTAAATGGCTTTAGTAAACCATCAAACACATTCAATGTCCCTGGCTCAAAGGATCGATTTTCTTCGGTAATTCCATCAGAAATAGCAGGGCCAAAAGTAAGCGTAGAGGTGTCGTATGTACATGCTCTATAGATAGATGGGGTCGTATTTGTAACCGATACTGCGTAAACAAGGTAAAGTATGTTGCCGACCCTCGCTATCGGCACGTATCTTCCGCCATCAGAATAATTCCACAGAGAGCAATACTGTATATTAAAATCATTTTTGATAAGCTCTGCTGACGGGGTGCTTAGGTCAAGCTTATACAGCTCTGGTTTGTACGGACCACTGCTAGGAGGACGGCCAGCATAATCCGCGAATCCGTAAATACCCCCGTCATGCTTGAACGTAAACACAATATTTCTGTTCGAAAAATCAGCAGAAGCAATTAGTCCGACCTCTTCCATTGCTAAATTTTCGTCAAGCAGTGTCACTTTTGCCATCAAATAATTACTGCTCGCTGTTCCAGAATTCATTGGGCATCTAATTATCGTTATTGTTCCGTCATTATTTTCGATAACCGATGACACGTGATTGTATGAAGAATTAGCCTGCGTCTCTTGAGCAACAAGAGTGAATGCACCGTTTTCGGTGTACTCATAAATCGTCAGCTTGTACTGGGCGTTAACGTATATAGCGACATCTTTATCAAAAACTTTCGCGAAAAATACGTCACCATATCGGTCCGAAAAGGTGATTGCACCATAGTCAAACGTAGCATCGTTCTTCATGATGATGCTACGTGAATCACCTTGCCAGTTTGTTGTTCCTGTAAAAAACGCATCGCCAACTACCATCAGTACGTGATCATCTCGACGCACTAAACCATGTAATCCTCCATTATCATTAAGGCAAAAATTAAGTGGCCAAGCATTTCTGTATCCATTTGGATAAAAACGGTGCAGCTCATTTATATCTATATGACATACCGCGCTTGATGACGATATGTATTCAAGCAGCTCCGAAGCTTGAATGCCAAAACGACTTGCACACTCAGCGAGAGAGCCAGCATCAAGCTTACTAGCGATAGCACCTATACTATCAAGCTCGGTGACGCCAGCTTCGTATTTATTTGCAGCTTCTCTAAGGAGAGACATTTGTGAATCGAGAGCAACAGCTGCTTCAAGTCTAGTCATTACCTCACCCCCGTCGCGCGGAATAAAGAATCGTCTATGACACCCATGTCTTCTTTCAGCACAGCGATTGCATCTTCGACAGTTGTGATTCGTTTATCTGATTCGGTCAGTGATGTTTCAAGCCCTTCGACGCGGCTCATAACAGGCTCCGCAACCGAAAACGTTTTTTCGTTTGTGTCGGGATCGATGGTTTCGGAAATAGTTGTTCCGTCAGCAGAGCTACCAAGAGCCGCCTTTATGTGCTTACCCGTGTCATCGGTGTAGGTGATTATGGTCACTTCGTCGGGCGTAAAGCGCTCGTCCTCGTACTTTTCGTAGCCAACAATGCCGCCAGGCTTATCTTTCATCTCGTCAAGCGCTGTACGTACATACGGGTCAAGCTCACCTGCGATAGCTTGGTTTACTTTGTCGGCAGCATCGTTTGCGCGCTTGACCGCAACTTCTGACGTTTCGTCTCGTTTTGTCTCGTTTGCAGTAAACGACTCGGCTCTATTCGCTTCGGCAGCATCATATGACGCACCACGTGCGGTTTCGGCATCGAGATACGACTGCTCTCTGGCGGCTTGCGAATCGTCAAAAACGGTTTGTTGGTCTGCCATCTGAGCACGCCAAAGCGAAGCTTGATCAGCAATCTGCTTAACGCCTTCGGCTGTCATGCCCCTAAAGCCAACGAGCGCTTGTTGCAGATCGGTAAAGTCATCATCGGTATCGTGTTCGGACTCGCTGAATACCACGCTCTCGATCTTGATTGTAAAGTTGAGCGAATTAACAAGTGTATCTTTGTTGGTGTCAGCAACGGCGATTGAGCACACCGCTTCGCCAAGATGGAGCATGCTTGACGGGAGATTGCAGGCAAACACACCTGTTGAAGTATCCACCGCATCAAGCAAACGGATGCCTGCATTATTGATCGACGTATGCCGCCAAAGCAGCCATACTTGATGATTCGCAAGATCAACGACATTGCCGCCGTCGGTGATCGTGACTTTTAGCCTGCGCCCAGCCTTATCATTGGCGTGTGCGATTAGACCAGGCGGTACATACTGCGTAGCTAGGTCAAGCGTTAGCTCGGTTGTTCTATATTTTTCAAGCACTTTCTGGTACCTCCTTTATTGCTATTTCTTTGCCGTCAAGCGTTAACGTTTCCGACAAATCAAAGATATGCCCATTTGCGGTAAGCGTTAGCTTGTTACCCTTCAGCAAGATTTTCGTACTTCCAAACGACAGCGCCGCGCCCTTTGTGCCAAGGGCAAGAGACGAGTCACCGTACGTCCATCGTGTCGTTAACCCCGTTTCGTCGCTTTCCGTTTTCGACGGAGCTGTTTCGAGGATTTCACTCGACTTTGCACTGAGTGTTTTAACGTCCGACGCAAGCGTGGTTACGGAGTTTGACAAGATAGATACGTAATTTCCAATTGTTACAGTCGAATCCTTGTAGCTAAGCAAATCCCAACTGCCCTCAGTGACACGTGCCGCAACCCTTAGCTCAGGATCAAAGCCTTGATCGATTGCTAAAATGCTGTCTCCAAGTTCGGTTTCTTCGTGCGGATACCTCTCGGGGTCAATGCTCCAAAGATCGATAATGTTGAGCGAGTAAGAAACACGCGGCTGCTTCGCTTCATCAAGAGCTGCACGTGTTTCTTTTACGAGCTGCTCAACGTTATCGCAATCGGAGTTTGTGTAAACACCGTCGGCATTTGTTATCGAGCCGTCAGCCATGGGCACGCCCCACAACAGCATGGCTTCCTCGTCATATAAAAAGTTCTTGCCGCCGTTGACCGAGCCAAACGTAAGCGGTACTCCGTCGGTTTCTTTGCCATAGCCATACATGGCTGTATAGACAAAATCAGGTTCAACCGATCTCGTAACCCCAGCCATGTCTTTGGTGTAAGTAAACCGCTTTCCTCGATCACTCCCCCGCTTGGAAATATTTACAAAACGCTCGGTAATTCCGTATTCGTTCACCGAGTACGACGCCCATACCTCACTACCAGCCGCTTCAACAATCGACTGGATTCCTTCGCGTGTTGATCCTTTTTCGATCTCTAAAGTTTCATCGAGCATCTCCACGTCGATCAGACCAACAGACCAGCGTGTGCTTTCTAGCAATTCTCCCAGCATGGTTCTGACGTTTGTTCCTGTAACTTTCTGCTGCACGAACTTTAGATACAACTCGGCAAGGGATGTTTCGCATGTCCAGCTCGCAACTGGGTTTCCTGACGTGTGGGTGTCATCGCCAGAATCAACGATGTGTTCGTGCCATTTACCGTGGGGGTCACGCCAAACAATATGGTCGCCCTTAACGACTGGATACCCCGTAGAAATGCTCAGAGTATCCTCGCCGTTGATCTGCTCGGTATGTATCGCTTTGGTGCAACTGATATTCGCAAGTGGCATCCCCCATCGGTCGTAAAGGTGGAAAAGCATCAGTACCACCTCTCACTCACGACGAGGTAGCCGCTTCCGCCTTCGACTTTTATGGTAGTGACATCGGGCTCGACCTCGAAGTAATCGGAAAAAAGAGACACACCAACTGTGTTTCCGTTGACGGTTACTCTTTCGGTCGCACAATCGATCTCTACAGCATCCCCTTGACTCAGCTTTATGTTGGGCAAGATGTATTTATCGCCACATGTCACTTTCATTTCTTCCGCTGAAGCAGATAGACGTAACACGGGAAACGATGGCGCAGTACCGTCGAGGTGAAAAGATGTTGTACCCTCGCCAAGAGTTATGTTTCGCTCGTTTCCGATTGCGATAGGCTCAGGGCAAATAAAAGTAAGGCTAGATTGACCTGTTCCCAGGAGCTTTTCTATCTGACTTTCTCCCGACAAAATCGCGTAGTAATGACGTGTTGGATCGTCCCGCAAAATGAGCTTTGATGGCTTGCGGGAAAAAAGCATACCCGCAATCTTTCTCCTAGCTTCTTCATATGAGAATCCGTAGTTTGAGCGAAAGCCAGGTATGAGCCTGACCGCAACCGTAATCGCAAGCGGATCAAGTTTCGCATCGGCAAACAATGAGCCGTGCCGCCCAGGTACCTCAACGGTTGAGACATTTACGCCAGGGAGAAACGAGCGACTTATCAGTTCGTCGCGCAAAATGTTTTTGAAATCATGACCGTTATAAATCACTTGACTTGCCCCCTTGCCGCTTGTTGTTCGCGCCTGTTTTGCGCTTTTGTTATTGTGTCAACGTCGATATATGACCCCGACGAACTGCCGATCTCTGCCGCTGCTCTCGCTGCCGCAGCAGCAGCTTCGATAAGCGGCAGTGATGCCTTTATTCCCTTGGCAATGTTTTCGCCAACTTGATACCCTTGGTCATAGGCATCGTCTGCTGTTTCCTGCATATTTGACTCCATGACGTCGGTCATGCGTTTTAACTCGTCGATTGGCAGCTCTTTAGCTTCTGCGATACCGTCGTAGTATTTTTTGACCAACTCGCTACCTGGGTTCATCGCAAACAGTTGATCAAACGCTGCCGTTTGTGCTGACGCAATCGACTCG
>JAVWLC010000041.1:0-11518 GCA_036638175.1 Raoultibacter sp.
TTACCGCTTTCGCCTGGATTGCGGTAGACGCCTGGACTCGCAATACCGTTTCTGCCATCAAGATTGAGTTCCAAGATGTGACCGTCTTTTTCGATGCGTGCCGACTTCGCGGCTGTCAGCTTCTCGGTGAGACGCAAGGTGCGCTGTTCGACTTTAGCGTAATCGGCGCACGAAGCACCAACGCGTAGCATGTCCATGGTGATGCCGGGCATAGTGACTACCCGTGTTCCCGTCGCCGCCGCTTTGATACGTGCGTTGGTGTGTGTGATCGATTTAGCGGTGGGGCACAAAGCCACGTCGGCTTCGCACATGGCGGCGGCGACTGCGGCAGGCGGTTCTTGACCCGCAACGATAAGCTCGGGCATACGCATGATCAGCGCCTTGCGACCGAGCGCTTGGGCTGCATCGTAGAACAGCATGCCCACTTCACTGGTGGGATCATCGGTTACAACAAGCAATGTCTCATCTTCGGCGAGGCAAAGACTGTCGGTGATAATACGTTGAGCGCGTTCTCTGGGTTCCATGAAAGATTTCCTGTCAGTTGTCGTCGTTGAGGGCTTGTTGGGGTTAGGCTGGATCGCACTTTTGCTGTTCCTGTAAGAACATGGCCTGCATGTATCGACAGATATCCTTAGGTGACTGCATTGAATACTCTTCCTTGATGCCAGAGAAAAACTCTCGCATGTCGGTTTGTCGTATTTCATTGCGTGAGGGCTCGTTTTCTTTCAAGCCTTTTCGAGCGTTACGCCATGGAGTTTCGGCGTGGGTGAAATTACGTAAAACCCATGGAGCGTAACATGCAACATGGACCGATATCGCATCGAGAAGCTCTTTGTCATCGTCGGCAAGCATTGAACCAAAAGCACCTCCCAACTCTTTTAACAGTGAGTCGTCGACATCGAGCTCTTTTATATCAAACTGCGCCCAGATTTCCGTGAAGACAGGTCCGTGAATCCATGCCTGACATGAGTTTTCGAAAAGCGGCTTTGGTAGGAGTGCGAAACTGAACCCCTGTGCATAGTACAACTCTTTTTGTAAAGCGAGTGGAGAGCATACACCAGTTTTGGCGAGTAAATATCCCGCTGAAATTTCAAGTCGCGTGCAAGATTGCTCGATAAGTCTGATTGTCGCGCGAAGACTTTTCTTATAAGCGACACTACTAAGGAGGGTAGCATTTTTTATAAGGGTGAATAGATACCAAAAAGGACTTTGGAATATTCGATGCAATACGTCTGAGTATTCCTTGCTCGGAATGCTTCCTTCAAGAAAACGAGTATAGGTGTGCTCTCCCCAGCCGAGTAGTTGTGATAAAGGACGCTTTCCGATGTCATACATTACAGGAATGGCGTTGATCGACTTTTGCGAGATAATATGATCGTTTTTGCGACGGACGGCTGCTTCAAAAGCTTGTTGGTTTTTTTCTGAGAATGCATCAGGTGTCGCTCGATGTCCGCATGCCGTGCATGTTCCGAATTCGGCCGTATAAAAGTAAGAAGCGTCTTCAAGCTTGATAGACTCAGTTTCACTTTTAATTTGTACAGTAGTTTCTTTGCGACAATGTTCGCAATATGCGCGATGTATCTCTGTTGTAGGTTGTTTCATGATGTCCTCGCTCTATTACCTAAAAGGAAAATTACCTGGTTCCCGTTCAGCTTCATGAAAGGAAACGACTATGACTATTTGGTCACTGCTCTCAATGAGGTCAAACTTTGTATACACCCAAATGGTCCGTGATCCGCAAAGACTTTTATAGAGAGAACACTTTCGGCAAAACACGTAAAGTTCTTGACCTTCGTTGCCTTCCTGTGTGCTAAAAACTGTATGTAGAAAATCTTCGCACTCAAGGCCTAAGAGGATTTCTTTTTGTCGCTCTTTGGTGGCTAAATTGTAGAGCCGCATAAAATCACGGTTCTTTTCGCGGGATAAGCTGTCTTCTGAAACTTTGAAATCAAGTTTTACAATACGGCGCTTCGCTTCTTTCAGGTAATACTCTATTTCTGCGTAAGTCTTATCTTGGTGATGATGTCCATCGGGTGCGCTTGGGGCGCATCCCATATAGCTCCTCCAAAGATCGGCGTTTATAAATTGTACTAATAGTACAATTTATAATAGAATATCGCAAGGATTAATTCCAAAAAGCGTACAAATGTTTCACGTGAAACATTTGTCAACGAGGGTGATCCCTCTATCTAAAAACCTCGATCACTCAGCCAGATTGAGGACATCTTGCGCGGCTTGGGCAATCAGGGCACGGGGGAGAATGACGGGCTTGTTGCTAATGCCTTCGATCTCGCGCGCCATTGCAGCAGAATAGCCAATGCAATCGAGGACGATATAATCCACGTCGGTTGCAGCGATGGCCTCGGCAGCAGCTTGGCGGGCGTGTGCTGGTCCATAAGGCGAAGCGGCGTGGATGCTTGCTGGCATATCCGTGATAGATTCCCAATGTTCGCCGAGAGAGGCGGCTTGCGCCTGGTCGGGGACCAAAGCGGCAATGCGCTTCCCCTTCGCGCACGCTGCAACTGCGTGAGCAAGAATTGGACTGGGGAAGAGAACGGGGACACTCGCGCTCACCGAAGACTCTGGCAGGGCGGTGCACAAAACGATGACCGCTTCAGAGCCCGCCTCAACAACGCGATCGACAGCTTGCTGTAAAAACGGCACGACTTTGGTTTCCGAGATGGTGACATTTCCCCCATCTGCTAGGCGAGAGACCAAAACAGCTTTGCCTTCCGTTGGCGCGACAGCGGAAAAATCGTCCATTCCATCGAGCGCTCCCGCTTCAATAAACTCAAACCTAGGACCGAGAAATGTTGCTAGATCAGGCGTGACATCATCGCGGGGAGCCTGCCCCACGGTTACGATCCCGAGTTTTCTTTTCGCGACCACGGGTGCTTACGCCATCTCATTGTCGGCAGGAAGTGCACCCATGGTTTGTAGCTGCGCCATTGAGCCGTATCGCTGGCTGAACAGGTCGAATTCGGCAGTATCAAAAAACTTGCAGGAGCCTTCGCCGAATGCTTTTGCTGCTTCGATCATAAACGTTCCTGCTTCATCAAGATCGGTCAGGTGGGTTGCGCCTGTTGCGCAGCCTGGGACGGCGGTCTCGGTGGTGATGGCTACGCCTACAACAGGGGCATCAGTTGCAGTGCAGGGCTGCAAGATGCTGTTGAGGTGATACAGGCCGTTGCCATAAGGTGTGATGTCGGACATTGACAACGCAAACACGTTTGGTTTGCGTCCTGTGGTGATTTCTACGAGATCAAGAAGATCTTCGCTTACGCGCATGATGACACCTTGCTTAACGGTTGGCGAAAGCGCGAAGCCACGGTTGTTCGCGATGCGGTTGCCCTTTGTGGTGTCAACGACCAAGATGGCATCGAGCTCGTCGGTCACCTCTTCTTTATTGACGGCCGCGGTAGCAACAGGCGATCCCATAAAGGGAACAGGTTTGTGCGGCGCGGTTGGCGCATGGGGGCAGATGTGAGTTGAAATAAAGACATCGCCTGCGAGAACATCGCCTTTGACGTGCATCGAAAGCAGTTTAGCTGCGCAAGCAAGTACCACAAGAGCACCATCGCCATCGGAAACAAATCCAATGCGTTCGGGCCGTGCGCCCAATCCCCCAAGACGACCGAGCAGTCCGATAGTGGGTGCTGATCCTCCCGAGCTTTTACCATTTGCACCAGGAATGCGAATGCGAATCATATCGGTACTTCCTTTGGGCCCCTCAATCGCATACGTCTCCACAGCGCAGGTGGGGTTGATGGTTTCGAGTAGCTGTTTTGCCTTCTTGCCGCTCGCGTCGGGTGAATCGAGTAATTCGTAAAGATCGAGCAGTTGCTTGAGGAGCATCGGTGCCTCCTAGGTCGTTGGGGCTATTTCTGTGTAGGTACTAGATTTTAACCCCTTATTCATCGATATCGGTTTGGCGTATTCGCCTTGCTTCTATACAATCTCAATTTATATACAATTGCTGCGTTGCTTCGAGACTTGTTTAGGGAAGCGTGCAGCTGGTTGGCGTCTTAGATGCCGCAATAAGTCCGAAAGGTGCGATGCAGATGAGAAGAATGATTGGGGTAAAAGAGATCGAGGACATGGCGCTTGGCGCTACCGTTCTCGGTGCTGGGGGAGGAGGAGATCCATACGTCGGCAAATTGATGGCTATTGAAGCTATCAGAAAGTACGGCGAAGTCGAGCTCATCACTCCCGATGAAGTGCCCGATGACGCGCTGGTGTGCGTCTCACAGATGATGGGTGCGCCCACCATCATGGTCGAAAAAATCTGCAGCGGCCTTGAGCCCATGGCGACCTATGACGAGCTGGTTAAGGAGCTCGGCCAGGAGCCCTACGCCATCTACGCAGTTGAAGCGGGCGGCGTGAACTCTACGATTCCCTTTATTCTGGCAGCTACACGCGGCATTCCCGTTATCGATTGTGATCTCATGGGTCGCGCATTTCCTGAGCTGCAGATGGTTACGCTGAGCATCAACGGCGTTAAGGGTTTGCCTGCTGTTCTCGCTGATGAGAAAGGCAATACGGTCACAGTCCGCGGCATCGATGACAAGTGGCTTGAGCGCATCGCTCGCCAGGCAACTTCGGTCATGGGCGGCTACACCATCCTCGCTTCGTACCCCTGCACGGGCAAGCAGATCAAGGATTTCTGCATCCCCAATACGCCGACGCTTTGCGAAGAGATTGGCCGCACCTTGCGCGAAGCCCGCGAGCAACACACCGATCCTATCGATGCTGTGCTTGAGGTCACGAACGGGTTCCGCCTGTTCCGCGGCAAGGTGGTTGATGTTGAGCGCAAAACTGACGGCATGTTCGTGCGCGGACAAGCTGTTGTTGATGGCATGGATGATGACAAGGGTCGTCAGATGATCATCGAATTCCAGAATGAGAACCTTATCGCACTGCGAGATGGCGTTCCCATGACCACGTCCCCTGACATCATCGTCTCGCTTGACCTCGAGTCGGGCACGCCCGTCACGACAGAAGGCCTCAAGTACGGTGCGCGCATTGTCGTCGTTGGCATGCCGTGCGCTTCGCAATGGCGCACGCCGCAAGGCTTGGCGGTCGTTGGTCCTCGCGCCTTTGGATACGATCTCGATTACGTTCCCGTTGAAGAGCTTATGGCTGCGGAAGGGGTGCAGCGCTAATGGCACAAGAAGAAAAGAACTGGCGCCTTGGCATCGACGTTGGCGGCACCAACACTGATGCCGTTATCATCGATGGCGATTTGAAGCTTGTTGCGGCAACCAAAAGCCCAACAACCGAAGATGTCATGGGTGGCATCAAAGCAGCCATGCACGAAGTAATTGCCCAGGTGGGAGAAGACGCTGCCAACATCGGTTTTGCCATGCTCGGCACGACGCACTGCACGAACGCCATTGTTGAGCGCAAGCGCCTCAATAAGGTAGTTGCGCTGCGCATTGGCGCTCCTGCCACAACCGCCATCAGCTGCATGGCAGATTGGCCCGACGAGCTCAAGAACGCGATGAGTGTTCGCTCCTTTATCGTGCACGGTGGCAACGAATTCGACGGTCGCGAAATCAGCGAGTTGGGCGAAGACGAAATCCGTGATGTAGCCGCTGTTGTCCGCAACGAGGGCTTCGAGTCTATTGCGGTCACCAGCGTGTTCTCTCCCGTATCAGACGCCCACGAAAAGCGCGCGGGAGCTATCTTGCGTGAAGAGCTTGGCGAAGATTTCCCCATTACGCTGTCTTCGGAGATCGGATCACTCGGGTTCTTGGAGCGCGAAAACGCTTCGATTCTCAATGCGGCCCTGCACAATGTGGCACTGACCACGGCAGATAGCTTTGAGGCCGCCCTTGCTTCCGAGGGGCTCACCAACGTGACGGTCTATCTCGGACAGAATGACGGCACACTCATGTCAGTCGATTACGCCAAGCGCTATCCCATCTTCACCATTGCGTGCGGTCCCACAAACTCCATTCGCGGCGCGTCATTTCTTACCAAAGAAAAAGACGCGGTTGTTGTTGACATTGGTGGCACGACAACCGATGTTGGCGTGCTGTCTCATGGCTTCCCGCGCGAGAGCATGGTTGCTGTTGAGATCGGCGACGTGCGCACAAACTTCCGCATGCCCGACCTGGTTTCGGTCGGCCTCGGTGGTGGCTCGATCGTCCGCGCCTCAGACGATGGCCGCGTAACCGTAGGTCCTGATAGCGTTGGCTACAAAGTGACGCAAGAAGCATTGTGCTTCGGCGGACAGACGCTGACGGCAACCGATATTGTGGTGGCAAAGGGCCTTGCCGAAGGTGTTGGCGACAAAGCGTTGGTTGCGCACCTTGATGCAGATCTTGTTGAAGCGGGCTATGCCGAGATTGTACGAATTATCGAAGATGCCGTCGATGCCATGAAGACCTCGGCGGGCGATGTGATCGCGATTCTTGTAGGCGGCGGCTCAATCCTTTCACCTAATGAGCTAACAGGTGCTGGCGTTGTTCTGCGTCCAGAAAACTTTGGCGTTGCTAACGCTATCGGATCGGCAATCTCACAAGTATCGGGCCAGATCGCAAAGGTGTTCTCGCTTTCCGAGACTCCGCGTGATCAGGCTATCGCGATTTCGAAGGACAAGGCAATTTCTGAGGCCATCGAAGCAGGAGCTGATCCTGATACCGTAGAGGTTATTGATGTCGAAGACATTCCGATGGCGTATTTGGGCGATGCTTTGTGTATCCGCGTGAAAGCAGTTGGCGATCTCATGCTCTAGGGCAGATTGTCGCTTGATAGGAGCAAGAAATGGAATCGACTACTAAACCAACTATGAAGATCGCGCTCGTTCAGTTTGAAGGCGTACTGTGCGATCCTGCGAGCAACGCTGCTCATGCCGGTGAGCTCATTGCAGAAGCGGCTGACAATGGCGCTGATCTTGTTGTGTTGCCCGAGCTTTTTTCGACGGGCTATAACCTTGATATCGTGGGGCCTCGTTTGCCCGAGCTCGCCGAGCGTATCGACGGCCCAACCGTTACTGCCTTGCAGGCGGCAGCCAAGGCCAACGGCGTGTATGTTGTGGCAGGCCTTGCCATCGAGAAGCCTGAGCTCCCCGGAGTTTTCTTCAACAGCTCGGTCTTCTTCGACCGCGCGGGGGAGCTGCTTGGTACGTTTGATAAAGTGCACTTGTGGGCGCTTGAGCGTTTCTACTTCCGCTCAGGCAACGAAATCCCCGTTTTCGATACCGAATTCGGCAAAATCGGAATTATGATTTGCTACGATCTTGGGTTCCCTGAGGTTGCGCGCATTCTCACCCTGAAAGGTGCCGAGCTCATCGTTTGCCCATCTGCGTGGTGCGAAGAAGACCACGATGTGTGGAATTACAACACGCAGTGCCGCGCGCTTGAGAACACCGTTTTCCTCGCTGCGGTTAATCGTCACGGCCGCGAAGAGTCGCTTTACATGGGTGGCCATACGCGCATCTGCAACCCGCGTGGCGGCGTTATTGCTGAGTTGGAAGAGGAGAAAGAAGGCATTCTCTATGCCGACCTCGACTTCGCAGATGTCGGCCGCAATCGCATTTCGAGCCCGTATCTGCGCGATCGCCGCGCTGATCTCTACGATGAGGTTATGCTCTAAGCACACGATTGCTCCGCCAAAACACAACGCTTCGCTGTTTCCGAAATTTCGAACAACAGCGAAGCGTT
This sequence comes from Raoultibacter sp., assembly GCA_036638175.1. GTDB lineage: Bacteria > Actinomycetota > Coriobacteriia > Coriobacteriales > Eggerthellaceae > Raoultibacter. The sequence goes on from JAVWLC010000041.1 coordinate 7,668, forward strand.
TTTTGTATCAAGCAATATGCTTCTGCGATTTAACTCAAACCGAGCGGTACTCTAAAATACCTGATCGGTTTCTGCGAATTCAACAACGTCGACCTTCTTGATGCTGCCGTAAATCTTCATGGCGACCCAGTACAGAACGCCTGCGAGGAGCAGTGAGTTCAAGCCAGGAATGCCAATACCCAGAATGCTTGTGATCTCGCCAACCGCAAAACCTGCGATCCAAGAGATGATGGCGATGGGATTCCACTTTTCGACCTTGCTGGGCAGCTCGCCCTTCGCGCGCGACTCATCGAGTTTGCCGCGGCTGCGGCGAAGCACGTAGTAGTCGATAACCATGATGCCTGCAACAGGCGGGATGGCTACACCGAGCAGCACAAGGAAGTCGGTAAAGTAATTGATGATGCCGATGACAGACAAGACAGTGCCAACTATACCCAGTACCCAGATGATCGTGTTGCGCTTAATGCTTTTGTTGAACAGCGCATTGATAAGCGTCATGAGACCAAGACCTGAAGAGTACAGGTTGATGTCGTTGAGCTTAACCGTTGAAGCAACTACGATAATGACGCCGACGATGCCTGAGGTTGCCATCATGACATCGACAACATTTTCAGCACCTGTTGCATGTGCAAGCATAACAGCCAGCAAGTTCATGCCAAGCTCACCAATGAACGTACCGATGAGTGTCATCCAGAAGACTTGCGTGCCGCCCTTGAGGAAGCGCGCGTAGTCAGGGGTACAAATTGCACCCGCAATGAAGCCGCCAGCGACCATGGTGGTTGCGGCACCCATTGAAAGTGCTGCTCCCGGAGGTGCCATGCTGACAAGTTCAACCAGCGTATGATCCTGAAGGATCACCCAGGTGGCATAAATGACAACAGCGATAAAGATCGGCACAAAAATTGTTGCGAAGTTCGCAATAGCCTTGATGCCGAACACAACGAGCAGCGTGATGCCAATACCGGTGATAACTGCCCAGATAGGGTACTCAAGACCACCGAGGAAGTCGGTGAAGCCAACGATGGTTGCCATGCCCTGTCCGAAGACCGAGTTCTGTACGCCAAACCAGCCAACCATTGAGATGGCTACAACGCCACCGAACAAGGCTGATCCGTTCTTGCCAAAACCAGCCCAACGCGAAAGCAGGCTTGTTGAGAGGCCTTCATGCGCAGCCGCAGTGCCGAGCGCCCAGCTGACAACCTGCAACAAGACCGAGCCGAGCATGGTTGCGATAAACGCATCCCAAAACGTCATGCCAAAGCCAAGCGCTGCGCCAAGCATCAACTGCGAAACGCAGCAGATCGCGCCGATCCTGATGAAGAGAATCTTCCAAAACGGCTGTTTCGCTTCATCAGGCACGCGCGATAGCGAATAGTCGTTATCCATAGTATGTACCTTTCCTCCGTGACCCTTGTGAATCGAACCTCTATGATTTGTCGGCTCGAATAATGGGGGGATTATACCGTGGAATCACGGTTTCGACGAGGAAAAGAGCAGATGTTTATGCGAAACGCGTAATATACTAAGTAAATAGCACGTTATTCTGCAATAAATTTGCCATCGTACAACGTAACTTTGTTGTCCTTGTTCTTTTCAAGAATGTTCAAAATAGTTTGTTTGCCTGTAGTAGCAATACCTTCGCCATTTGAGCTTGAAGTGACTTGATACCATTGCCCTTTGCTATCTTCACCAAGCAGACCAGTGGAATCGCAAATGTAATAAGCTACCCAATCGGGCTTCTTCGGGTCTTTGTTTGTTCCAGCATAGAAAAAGGTTGTGTCGGCGCTGTTGCCGTAGCTTTTGAATTCAATATACAGCTCAGACTCGACGCCATTTTTCCCGATACCTGTTACAGAAGGCCATTCGGTAATGCCGTTTTGTATGGCATATTGTTCGCGAATTTGGGTATCAACAGTGAATTTTATTCCGTTTTCATCAGTGAAATTACCCCATGGCCCACCAAATGTACCTGAGACCCATTCGAAGACTTCTTCGTCGAGACTTGGTCCATGGATCGAGCATCTGACTGCAATGCCGCCGTTGCCATTATTGCTTTTGATTGAATAGGTCCCATTTTTTGGACAAGCAAGACCATCGTTTGCTGCTTTCATTTCTTCGACGCACTCAGCAAGCATATCGTTGGCGTCTCCCGTACGATCATTTGTGTATTTCGCATTGTACATAGAAACGATGGAGCGGCGGTTTGCTGCACATGTTGCCTCTTCGGAGTTGCCGAGACTGTTGGCGAAAATTGGTACGACAATAGCAATGAGCACAAGAAGGATGCCGACGACAATCAGTAATTCGGCTAAGGTGAATCCTTCGGTACGCTTTATGGGTACAATCATGGGGCCTCGTTTATACGATGAGAGTACATTCTACTTATTGGACCGAATAAAAATAGCGTGTAATAACTAGATTGCTCACAATTATATACATGGCTTCATAAACTGCTAGTGCTTAAACCTTTCGAATAAGAAGAGAATTAGGCGAGTTTGCCTCCAAGCTCCTTGGCTGCCGCCGCTTTGTCGAAATTGCCGCCTGTTGCTTTGGTGAGAGCGCCCATAACGCGTCCCATGTCTTTTTTCGTGGTCGCGCCTGTTTCGGCAAGCACGGAATCGATAAGAGTAACTAACTCTTCACCAGAAACTTGCTCAGGAAGATAGCCTTCGAGCAGGGTAACTTGTTCGGTCAAAAGATCGGTGCGCGCTTGATCGTTGGCGGCTTTGATCGATCCATCGAGGGTTTCTTTAGTTTGCTTGATCAGGCGCTTAATCATTGCATCGACATCTTGCTCGGTGATCTCGCGCCGCTCGTTGACTTCAATGTTTTTGATTTCGCCATGCAGCTGTCGCAGAATTGAGAGACGAGTCTTCTCCTTAGCCTTCATGGCGGTTTTGATCTCTTCTTGGAGTTCTTCGTATGTCATTGGTGCCTCTTTCTTTGGGCGAGATTGTCTGCTCGAATCGCTCTATGCTCGTGTCTTTTGTGGTCTTGCTCAGTATACCGCATGAGTTTTTGCAAAGTAGAAACTGCTTGTGGACGCGATAGAGCCTTTTGGTATTATGGCAAGAGGCATTCACTGTCCGTTAGCGAAAAAGGAATTACATGAGAGAGCTTCCGAAAGATCAACTCAATCCGAAAATTAAGAATGTATGGCGTATCAACGATGCGATTTGGCTTACGGTTGCGTTTCTTTGCTGCTTTATCCCCTTCGCTATCGCGCTGGCCTTTGAACCAGCTTCTTGGATTCCGATTGTTTTAGTAATCATTGCTGTTCTGTATGTTGTTGGCATGATTGTTTGGCTTGTTATTTTGCCGCCAATCAGATTTGCACGCTGGCGTTATGAATTGTCGGAGGACTATCTTGATATTGCTCGGGGTATTGTCTGGCGCAAACATTTCATCATTCCGTTTATTCGCGTACAGAATACCGATACGCGCCAAGGTCCTATCTTGCGTGCGTTTGGACTTTCAAGCGTGACGGTCTCAACTGCTGCTGGCGAGCACGAGATTCCTGGTCTCGAAACGCATGTTGCTGAACAAGTGCGCGATAGAGCAGCTGAGCTGGCGCGTATTGCTCAAGAGGACGTGTAAGCCATGTCAGAAGAGAATCGTCCCGAAGGCATGGGTGCGCCTTTGCCTCCTGAGCAATATCCTCCTGTGCAGCAACCGAATGAACCTGAAAAACGCCATGTGCATCACAGCTACATTTGGCTTGGCACGCTGCAGGTATCATTTTCTTTGTTTGTTGCATTTTTCATCATGATTTTCTTTACGATCCTCAGAGATGAACCAATATCAGTGGGAGGGCAAAACATTGGTTCAACTGCAGTTTTTGGTATTGGTGC
>JAVWLC010000042.1:0-11483 GCA_036638175.1 Raoultibacter sp.
AGCAGTGTGACGCAAGCGTGAGTATCGCTCATAGTTGCTGGTTGATTTCGGGGAGTTATGAATGCGTTGCCATCTCTTTGTGAATCCCTGCCTGCGCATTCTATTCGCGCAAGCAGGGATTCTCTTTCCCGGCTAATCCAACTCAAGTTCGTGCATCGACTCAACGCCAAGAGTCTTCTCGCCGATAAGTCGCTCAATGCTTGCTCTATCCCGCACTGATGTCTTCCACGCATAGCCGCAACCTGCGGAAATTTCTCGTGGAATAGAAATCAGGCGACCTTCGATAGCGCCTTCGCGACAAGCTGCCTGGAATGCGAGAGCATCGTAGGTTGTCGAGAAGGTAATAATGAGAGCGGCGTGAGACATGGTGATCCTACTTCGAAAGCGTGATTGCGATATCGCCATCGGCGCGTTCGACAGCACTGGCCTGAGCGTCTATCCGTTGCTGAGCCATCCTGTTCGCGATGCAAGTCTCACGATATTGTCGCGGGGTGGGGCGGTATCGACAAGGATGCAAATTGTGTCGGCAGGATGCGCGTCCATGGCGGCTTTAGCCATCATAAGTGGTTCGGGGCAAAAAAGCCCTCGTGCGTCTAATTCAACCATTGTAGGCTCCAATCTCTAGGCTTTGCGCTTCTTGAGGTTTACCAGCGCGATAATGAAGAGGATTACAACTGAAACGACGGCAGCTATCTGGCCGTTTGCTGTTGTGCCGGCGGCACTCGATGCGAGCCCGAAGTTATGGCAGAAAGCAGCGCCAATCAAAAGACCAAGTACAGTTACCGCTGAGTCAGATGAGCCGTTCCCCGTCAAGATGAGTTGACGAAGCGGACACCCCCCAGCAAGCGTTGCTCCAAATCCAACGATGTACATGCCGATAATGTTCCAAAGCGCCTCGGTGTGAGCGATTGGCTGGTTCTCAAATCCGAGGTTGAAGTTCCCAGAAATAAGGTTGTAAATAAGCATTCCGACAAAGATCGAAGCAGGAACAATAAGCCCACTTGCGTCGCGAACAATGAAAAGATCGCGTATTCCACCCGCGAAACAAAGCCTGGTCCTTTGGGCAATAGCTCCGAAAATCAAACCTCCAATAAGCGAGAGAGCAAGCGGAGTGTGGAGCGCTCCTGGGCCCTCGACACTGACGGCGAATGCCGTGGTTGCAACACTTAGGATGAGCAGCGCAACGAATGCGATAGGCATCATGAGCCCTTCGGCTTTACTGGTGTCATACGCGCGCCCAAGTGAGAACCCTCGCTTCAAGAAGAAGACACCCGTGAGAATTCCAGGTACAAATCCGATAAGAGCTACCCAAGCATTAAGGTCGCCTCCTGCCATTCTGAGAATCATGCGAAGGGGGCAACCAAGGAAAATGAGGCACCCGATCATCATGATGAACCCGAGGAAAAAGCGGGTCATAGGCGAAGATCCTGCAGTAGGCTTGAACTCTTTCGTGGCAAAAGCCAAGATACAAGCACCAGCAATCATACCAACGATCTCGGGGCGCATGTATTGAACGATCGCCGCTTCATGAAGGCGTAGCGAACCGCTTACATCGCGGACGAAGCAGGCAACGCAAAGCGCCATATTGGCGGGGTTGCCGCCCAGTGCAAGTGTTATGGGCACGAGTGCCGCAAGTACTGCGCAGATGGCAAACGTGACTTTCTTTCTGGTCATATAAATCCTCCTGGATTGGTATATACAAAATGAATGCAGCCAAAACCGCGCGAAAGCATTAGCAGAATCATGCTTACGTGGTTCGGACGGTACTCCTTTTGAGGCTGGATTGCATAAGCGCTCCAGGCAGAACCTCGCAGAAGAAAACCGGAAGTATTTGGTTTACGAAATATGACGTACCAATAATTTATCACACCGCTTCGAGGGGTCGACTATCAATACGACCAGCGGTTTATTGGGCGGCGCGACTAAGAACTTCTCTAAAACTAAGAGCATGGTTCATGTAATATTGAAGCTTGCTTTTGTTCAGCAAAAGAAGTGTGAGAGTGAGGCTACTATGCTGCCATTGCTCCTTTCTTGTCTCATCCTGCTTTCGAATACGTCGCGGTTGTTTTCGTGTGGTTTGGATTGCTATTTATTTCTGATAAGAAACAAGCATGAGACAGAACGGTACGTATCCACTATGCGGTGCTACCATCGAGCATCGAGCTCACGATTATTTGCGCGTCATTGTTGTTCGCAACACACGAGGCTTTCCAACCAATCGATGCGGAGACGGATATGAAAGCACACAAAGAACTCGACACCACTCAACGAGACGAATTGCTCAAGGTTATAAAAGATCGTTTCGAAGCGAATATCCATCGACATAAAGAAGTCGACTGGGCACAAGTGCAAGCTGCTCTCAATTCTGATTCGACTAAACTATGGGCACTGGCCGAGATGGAGCGCACGGGTGGCGAACCTGACGTCGTTGAAGGCGCGGTTTTCGGTGGGCTCGCATGTGTCGATTGTTCCCCAGAAACGCCTGCAGGAAGACGAAACCTTTGCTTTGACGATGCGGCTCTTGAAGCGCGAAAGAAAAACAAGCCGCAGGGCAGTGCGATTGGTACAGCGCGAGACATGGGCATCGATATGCTGACCGAAGAGCAGTACCGAGCACTTCAGGAACTCGGTGCATTCGACCTGAAAACGTCGAGCTGGGTGGCAACTCCTGAATCAATCAGAAAGCACGGCGGCGCACTGTTCTGCGATCGACGTTTCAACCACGTTTTTACTTACCATAACGGCGCTGAGTCCTATTACGGCGCCCGCGGTTTTCGTGGGCTGTTGAATCTATGAAACCTCTGGGATTAAACGCGAGCGCTCGATCAGGCGATACTTACAGCACAATCCCAATCCCGATAAGCGCAAGCGCTCCAAGTGATCCGATAAGTGTAGTCTGCCTGCGGCGGCGTGGCGCGGCAAGACGCGTTCGCCCAACTCCCGTGTAGCAGCGGGCGTCCATCGCGCAAGCAAGGCGCTCGGCTCGACCGAAGAGACTTACGAACAACGGAATGATGACAGGAACCCACGCATGATCGCGTTTCATGAGCCCGCCTTGGTCGAAACTCAACCCGCGGGCGGTTTGTGCTTTCATAATACGGTCAGCCTCTTCCATGGTCGAGGGCACAAACCGCAAGGTGAGCGCACAGACAACCGCAATGTCTTCAACGGGAACCTTGACGCGTTTAAGCGGAGCTATGAGTGAGGCGATGGCATCGACAATCTCAACAAGGGAGCTTGTGTAGGTAAGCAGCGAGGCCATCCCGATGCACAAAACAATACGGCATGCGAAAAACAGTCCGCGCAGTGCTCCTTCGGCGCTCAATCCAAACGATCCGATCAGTGCAATGGTACCCTCACCGCCAGCAGCATCGAATATCATCGCGTTTGCAAGTACGGTGAAAACAACTATGAAGATGACGGGCTTGAGTCCTCGCAGTGCAAGCTTAAGCGGAATCCTCGCTATACCGTAAGCGGCGAGTGCCAATGCTGCGCAAATGCCGATACCAAGCCACTCCGAACAGGCGAACAGTGCGAAGGTGTAGCAGATCAGAAGAACAATCTTCGCTCGCGCATCGAGCGCATGGATAGCGCTTTTGTGCGCTACATACTGCCCAAAAGCAACTGAGAAAGCCATCGCGTAAGCTCCTTATGCCTGTATCGTTGTATCAACGCTTTGAACGCTGACGGACGTTTGCTTCTTGACCGTGCGCGCAAGCGGCGGGAGTGCTTTGAGGACCCCCGCTGCCACCGATCCCGTAACCGAACCTGTTACACAAGCAGCAATAACCATAATTGGGAGATTGAGAAAAATCGCAGGCGTTTGCATGACAAATGCCGCCACGCCAAGCTGTCCAAAGTTGTGCAACAGTGCTGCCACTACGCTTGCGACCACAATGTTGAGTTTGCCGAATTTCCAAACTGCTACCATGCCGCCGAATGCGAGCACGCTTCCCGCTAGGCTGTAAGCAATCATTGAGGGCGAACCGATAATCAGCGAGGTCACCGCCACTTTAAGAATGAGCACAGCAACCGCCCAGCGCGGCCCCATGAGGTAGAGCGCAATGAGTACGGTAACGTTGGCGAGTCCAAGCCTTACGCCAGGGATGGCTACGGGCAGCGGAATCATGGCCTCCATGTAGCTTAAAACCAAGGTCAATGCCGCGAACAGTGCAATGTAGGCAAGCTTCTTTGTTTTCTCATTCATCTGAGACTCCTTACACGCTTGAACTGGTTTTAGAGGCCAGCAACGGTGTCGATGGTATTGTCTGCGTCCGTAGTGTCACTAGAAATACTTACCATGAGCTGGTGTGGTAGGCATAAGATCATCTCGCTCGATTCGTGGATATCAGCCTGCTCGATGCAATCACCGTTTGGGCAGTCGGCAAAGAGCATAGTGACGCTTCCGTCTTTGATCTCTATGGTGTTAGAGCCACGCTCGGTCTCGATGGTGTGCGTTCCGTTTTCGGCAAGGGGAAAGCTGTGTTGTACGCCATCGCCGTCAAGCACCTGCACCGTGCGGTTGTCAGCTGCCGAACCTTGTGCGATGCGAATTGCACCGAGGCTTAGCAGTGCCGCGAGCAGCAGCATTGCAATCGCAAGTATGCTGCGCCGGAGCGTTTTTGCGTTTCCTGTTGTGAGTGTCATAGCGATTCGTACCTCATTTCTTCTGATGCGATGGTATTGCCATCGGTGTCAATGTAAAGCACGTCGAGGCCGCCATACTGTTTCGCAACGTCCAAACCTTTAGCGAGACCCATCAAGAAGGTGATGGTTGAGAACGCATCGCCGTCAGTTGATCGATCGCTTATGATCGTTGTGCTGGCAACTCCGTTTTGTAGGGGCATGCCTGTTGTGGGATTGATCAGGTGGTGATAAGAAACGCCGTTTTTTGTGAAGCTGCGTTCGTTAATGCCGCTTGCAATGATTGATTTGTCACACACATCTACGGAGCCAAACACGGTTCCGCGTGGTTGGTTAGGATCTTGTAAGCCTACGTGCCACGGATTGCCGTTTGGTCGTGACCCAAGTGCGTAGGTGTTGCCGCCGAGGTTGATAAGCGCACTTTCGCACCCTCCCTCGCGCAATAAACGTGCGATGTCATCAGTGATGTAGCCTTTGGCAATGCCGCCAAGATCGAGTTTCGCCGCAGGGTCAAGCAGCGTGACTGTTTCGTCTCCAAGCTCAATCGTGCGGTAGTTGACGTGTTTGAGTGCCTGTTCAAGTGCAGCTGGCTCGGGAATTGTTTCGTTTTTGAAGTCCCACAAATCAACAACGCTGCCGATGGTGATATCGAACAAGCCTCCCGAAAGTTCGCTGTAGCCAATGGCTTGTGTGATGACATCAATGGTCTCGGGATGCACGAAAACAGGTTCACCCGCAGCGTGATTGATAAGATCGATATCGCTACTGGAAACAGTCCTCGAAAAGATGTTCTCGAAAAAGACCAAACGGTCTTCCACCTTGTCGAGAAGTTCCTGGGGGCAATACGCTTGAATTTCAATCACCGTGTCGTATAAGAAGGTAACAAGTGATGTAGGCGTACTTTCGTCGTTTTCATCGAAAGGTGCGGCTTCGCTTTGTTGTGGACTATCGCTGCATCCGCTGAGTACAGCTGGCATGCCTGCTCCCATAAGGGTCAGCGCGAGGTAGGAGAGGAATTCCCTGCGGTTTACCATCCTGATGCCTTCTTCCAACACGGTGTTGATATGTGCTTGATGCAATCCCCGCGTCGCGACTCGGGAGGGGATGTCGCGGCGCGGGATTCGCTATGTGTGCCGATCGTCTAGTGTGCGGCGATGGCTTCGGCTGCGAGTTTGCCGGAGGTCAGTGCCCATCCGTTGTTCGCACCCGAGGGGGAGTTGGTGCCCATGACGCCTCCGACAACTTCGCCTGAAGCATAGAGGCCAGGAATAACGCTACCGCTCGTATTGACAACCTGGAGCGAATTATTGACAACGAGGCCGCCCATGGTGGTTGCATAGCGAGGCTTTTGTTCCACGAGGTAATAGGGGCCGCTTCCGATTTCCATCTTTAGGTAGTCGCCAGTGCGACCAAATTCGGTATCTTCGCCAGCCTGAACAAATCCGTTGTACTTTTCAACGGTGGCTTTCAGGGTTGCGGGGTCCATGCCAACGGTGCTTGCCAGCTCTTCGAGAGAATCACCATGAGCGAAGATAGGGGAGCTTGATCCATTGTTGGCAAGCCAGCCCTCGACAGCCTGCTCATTGAAGCCCGTGTCCTTGAGCTTGGTGCGCCAGACATCGAAGTTTTCCTGATCCATAAGCAGGTAGAGCATGGAATCGGTCTGCTCGAGTTCAGCTTCGAGAATGGCATGGTTGCTTGCTTTTTCGTTAACAACACGCTCACCCTCAGGGTTTACGAGGATGGCGCTCATTGGCCATACGAGGATGTTTCCATCAATCGTTGACTTGGCGCGTCCGGGCGAGGCCTCAACACCATTGGGATATTGCTTGGCATATTCAATCATTCGCGTTGCTGCATCGATGCCGTCGGCGGTAGCCATGGTTAAGCCGTCGCCGGTTGAGGACATGAGTCCGTAGTATAGTGAGTTCTGGAGCTCTTCGGTCAGATACTCGTCGGAGTTGCCGTAGCCGCCTGTGGCAAGCACGACGGAGTCTGCTTTGAGCACGTAAGTGGTGCCATCCTTGCCTGTTGCGTTGAGACCGACAACAGCGCCGTTCTCTTCGATGAGGCTATCGGCTGTTGTGTCGGTGAGTACTTCCGCACCCGAATCCTTCACTGCCGTGCGCAGTGATTCGGTGGCACCAGCGCCGCCGCCTGCATAAGCAAGCTCGCGGTCATTGGTGTATTCGGCCAAATCATGCAGCCCGCCTTTCATGTTGTACTCAACACCGCAATATTCGTTGACCCAGTCAGTGGTAGCACCGATATTGTTTGCGTACAGCTCGATGAGCTCAGGTACACAAATGTTCTCGCCGTTTTTCTGGAAGTCGTCAATCATGGATTGGGCGCTATCGTTGGTAACGCCAGCTTCTGCCTGAAGCTTGCTACCCTGAACAACTTGGTTGCCACCGCTCACGGAGAGAGAGCCACCAAGACGGTAGGTTTTTTCGACCAAGATGACCTTTTTGCCAAGCTCTTCAAGGCGAATCGTTGCTGCCATACCGGATCCACCAGCTCCAACTACGATGACGTCAGCTGTTTTTTCGACCGTCTCTGTCGAAGTTTCCTTGGCGGGTACTTTTTTGAGTGCCGCTGCGTTTCCGCCAGCCTGCTCGACTGCGTCGGTCGCGGCGCTGATGAGGCCGAGGCTCGACATGGTTGCTCCAGCCATCGTGTCAACGCCAAGGCTTTGGGTTTCTACAATGGTTGCTGGCAGAGCTTCAAGCGCTCCTGCGGCAACTGTTTCGGTTTCAGATTGCGACACAACTTTGATATCGGTGATGGCATCTTCGCTAAAGGTAACTTCTACCGTGATGTCTCCACCGTTGCCGGTGCCGACACCCGTATAGGTCCCAGCGGTGTAGTGCGCCTCTTTGGACTGGCTTGTACCACTTTGGGGGCTGCAGGCTGCAAGCCCGAAACATGCCAGCATCAAGCTCAGGGCGATGGCAACAACGCGTACGAATGCGCTGTGGACTCCTTTTCCCCGGCCCGATGCAGACAACGTGGTCTGTTCTGTATTCATCGTACCTCCTTGCAGATTGATAATGTGCGGCAGCGGTCTGCGCTGCACGGCTATTCTAGGAAGCGGTTTTGGATTTCGATAGAACCCCAAACGGGTCCATTTTGTATATCGCCTGTTCAAAGCGCCTGCAAGAGAATGGTACAATAGCGAATGTTTCTTATCGGAGGATGCGACATGGGTTGCGCAATGGCATTCTGTACTGCCGCAAGGGGCGAGTCATGCAGTTCTTGAAAACCATACAACCGTGGCACTTGGGGCTCTTGTCGATCCATGTCTGGATCTTTTGTACAACACACCGCTCTGTGCCGAATGGTGGCGTGTCGGTCATGACCGTGATGTATTTGGTTTTATCGGCAGTTCTTATTGTCTTACTGCTCCGGCTCGTGAAGAAACCCATCACCCTTGAACAAAAGAAGAAAATAGATGTTGTTGCGGGCATAGGTATGGCGCTGTCTGCTGTGTTCCTCGCTTTGCCACTATCCTTTTCAGGAGCCGAGACAACCATTATTGGATCTGCTTTAGGTGGTGCGGGTGTTGCCTGGACGTATATGCGTTGGGGAGAGTTTTATTCCGAGCTTGATATTCACTATGCAGCACCCCTCGTCTTTGCGAGTATGGCTCTCGGGTCGTTTTTTAAGACTATCGTTGATCTAGCCCCGCCTGTTTTGGCAACGGCTATATTAGTTAGTATGCCGCTCGTTGCTTACGCGACACTCTATCGCTCAATGAAGACAGTGCCAGCATCGCCCGAACCATTTCGCTACTACAACAATCGTACCGTAGGATCACTGTGGCGCCTTGCGCTTGGCGTCGCGGTTTTTAGTGTTACCGTGGGCATTATTCAGTCAATGCCGCTCACAGATAACCCTGCTCTCCGTGAGGTCTCTGCGTTTTCGTTGCATGGGGGAGAGATTCTATTGGCACTTGCCATGCTCTTCTGGATTGTTCGCATGAAACGGGGCTTGAGCTTTAGTCGCGCATGGTGTCTTGTGCTTCTGCTGATGGCAACAGCGCTTATCTTTGCTCCCTATCTTGCTGGCATTCTCGGAGGAAACCTCTTTGCTTGTATCGGTATCGCGCAGACGTTCATCATTATCTTGCTGTTCCTGGCTCTCGGTGACATCGCGCGCCACAGTTCGTTTCCGCCCATGATGGTGTATGCGGCTGGCTGGGTTGCTTATGTGCTCCCGTTTTCGATTGGTGATATCTTTGGGACTTCCATGCAGAGTTTTGAGCCAGTAGCCTCAATTATCATGGCCGTTATCGTCTGGATTCTTGTCGTTGTAACCCTGTTTTTCTTGGATGAGTCGTCAGTGGGTAAACACCTTATTTTTACTGAGCTCAACGATGGCGGGGAAGATGACACACCCGCCAAGCGATTGGGTGCCATGCAAGAGACGCTCAATGAGCCCAGCTTATCCGATATGCTCGCGCTTAGGTGTGCAGCGCTTTCTGAGGAGCTGCACCTCACTCCCCGTGAGCACGAAATCCTTGAACTGCTCGCTCGTGGCAGAAGTAAAGCATACATAGCCGATGCCTTTTTCATCTCAGAGAATACCGTACGCGGCCACGTGAAACGCCTTTATGTGAAGCTCGATGTTCATAGCAAGCAGGAACTTGTCGACAAGGTGGAATCTGTAGCACCGCGCACCTAGGCAGTGCCGCTACGGCTTCGAGGCTGTCAGTTCGGGTATTTTTATTGGGATTTTGTGATGGTTGAAAATAACAAAAATGCTCAAAATCTTGATATTGCTGTTTCTCGGCTTCGTCCAAGTCAAGAAACCTGAAATCGAGCACGAGTCATGTAATAACTGTCATAGTATGAGTGTTCTCCTAATCGGGAGGTCAGCGCTCGATTTGAAACAAACTTTATAAAAAAATGCGTATTTATCTCGAATTCACGCAAAAATGTGACACATTTCAACGTATTTCCCCCTAAATGGGTGATAGGTTTTTGAGGGCTTGTCGGATAGTATTCGTGTGGTAAAGTGCTTGTGTTTCGTATTGTGGTGCAATCATCACAATACCGCGAGGGGCACAAGAAGAGAGAGAAATTAGGAAAGGGGGTATAGAAGAGATGAGCGAAGAAAATTCCAAAGTGGAAGCCGCCACCGAAGAAACTGTGGCGACCCCGATGGTCGACTCTGAGGCAGCAGCTTCTGAAGCCGCACCGAAGAAAAAGAAGAAGAAATGGCCAATCGTAGTGGGTATCGTCGCGGTTGTTTTGGTAGCAGCCGGTGCCGGCTTCTGGGTTTGGCATGAGCAGCCCAGCTTCTGTAACGCCATTTGCCACACTCCGATGGACCCGTATGTTGAGAATTTCGAGCAGCAGCCTGGCTCTGCAGGTCTTGACAAGTACGGCAATGAAGTTTCAAATGTTAGCGCCATGTTGGCTGTTTCTCACAAAGTTTCAGCTGAAGAAGGCGGCGCGGGCACCGATTGCCTCGGTTGTCACGTTCCCACCATGGGCGAACAAATCACTGAGGGCATGAACTGGATCTCAGGTGCTTATGAGTATCCACTCTATGAGCGCACTGGCGAAGATTTGGTTGAAGCACGCGGCCTTGAGGCTGACCAGTTCTGCTTGAACGAGGGTTGCCACAACATCACGCGTCAGGACCTTATTGAGAAGACCTCTGACATGGAGCGTAACCCGCACGTTGCTCAGCACGGCGAAATCGCCTGTACTGAGTGCCATAAGGGTCACCGCGCTTCTGTGAACTACTGCTCGCAGTGTCACAGCGACTCAGAGATTCCGGATGGTTGGTTGACCACCGCACAGGCTAACAAGCTTGAGGGTGTCGCGTAAAGCTATCCAGCACAACCGCTGCTTTTGTGGCGGGTCGCAAAACCGCTAAAGGGTGATGCGGCGAAGAACTACATAAGCAAGAGGGAGCCCGCCACGCGCATCTCGCGATGCCTTGACGGGCTCTTTTCAGGAGCCGGGAGCACGACGGAAAACGCAAAATAAGATGATTGGGTAATCCCTGATCAATCTACTTGGTAATAATCTGTTTTCCTCGCGCGTCGAGCTTTCCGGTGTACTGATTAAGAGACAATTAACGAGTTTGCTTGAGGAGGCGAAAATGAACGCGAAAACCAAAAAACGCATGGTTGTGGTTACCGGTATCATCATCATCGTCCTGATCGTTGTGCTCGCTCTAGTCGGCGGATCGACCGCTGCAAAAACTGTTTCCGTAGCTATGGCTGCGGATGGGAGCCATACCAACGAGCGCGTGCAAGTTTCCGGCAACGTCGTCGAGAATTCATACGAGACGTCCGGCAATGTGCTGTCGTTTGCGATATACGATCCAGACGGCGATCCAAATGTTCACCTGCTTGTCAACTTTGAGGGTGGGGTTTCAGCTACGTTTGGTAATGATGTAACTGCTATTTGTACAGGTAAAATAGGCGAAGATGGCGTTCTGAACGCCAGCGAGTTAGTGACAAAGTGTCCGTCGAAGTATGAGAATGCTGCAGATGCGCTTACGGTTGCGAGCCTTCTTGAGTATGGGACGAGTGTCCTCGATAAGCCTGTCAAAATTTCGGGTACGGTGAAATCCGGCACCTTGCAAGCCGCAGGTAAGGGTGATCGATTCGTCCTTATTGATGCCGACGGCAAAAGCGAGATCCCGATCTTGTTTGATGACGCACTATCCGACGAGATCAAGGATGGATCCCCTCTCGTCATCACTGGATCCCTTAATTCCGATACAAAATTTCATGCGACCGAAGTCGCTTTGGAAGGATAATCCATGGGAATGTATGGTTTGATTGGCCTGCTCATCGCCTTTGCGGGCGTTGTGGTCTC
>JAVWLC010000043.1:0-11346 GCA_036638175.1 Raoultibacter sp.
AGGCGGTGCAATCATGTGGGCTACCGATCTGCAACCATTTTTGATGGGCGTTGTTGTGGCGGTGCTCGTCGGCGTGGCGCTGACACTGCCTATCAGCTCGGCAGCCATTTGCGCAGCTCTTAGCCTTACTGGTTTAGCGGGAGGCGCAGCTGTTGCTGGTTGCTGTGCTCAAATGATTGGTTTTGCGGTCATGAGCTTTCGCGAAAATGGGGTGGGGGGATTGGTCGCGCAAGGGCTTGGTACCTCCATGCTTCAGATGGGGAATATCGTGAAAAATCCGCGCATTTGGATTCCTCCAACGATAGCTTCTGCAATCATAGGACCGCTTGCGACCTGCGTGTTCGGTTTGCAGATGAACGGACCTGCCGTTGCATCGGGTATGGGGACCTGTGGACTCGTGGGTCAGATTGGTGTCTATACGGGTTGGGTTAACGATGTTGCTGCGGGACTCAAGCCTGCAATTACGGCGTTTGATTGGGCTGGGCTCGTGCTCATTTGTTTTGTGCTTCCTGCAATTCTTACCTGGGTAATTGGCCTTTTGTTGCGCAAGATTGGCTGGATCAAGCCTGGGGATCTTAAGCTTGATTTGTAGGTGCTGTTTTGCCCTGTCACCAAAACCTCCTTATTGCATTCGGTCGGTCTGTTATGATTGGCTGTAGGTTGAGTTGCCGCCTTGCGCGCCAGTCGGCAAAGCTGGGTAAGGCTTCCGTTTGAACTAGGAGATTCTTTATGCCAATGACTCTTTTTGTCAATGCTTGTATGCGCGGCGAAATGTCTCGCACCCTCACGCTCTGTCGCGAATACCTCGAAGGTAAAACTGACGTTGTTGAGGTTGATCTCGACACGCTTGGCTTGCTGCCACTCGACGGAAAGACAGCTGGTGATCGCTTTAAACTTCAGCAGGCAGGGGCTTGGGATGATCCAGTATTTGACCTTGCGAAACAGTTCGCAACTGCTGATGAAATTGTTATCGGTGTTCCATACTGGGACCTTTCATTTCCTGCTGCGTTCAAGGCGTATATTGAGCAAGTTTCGGTGTGCGATATCGCATTTCATTACACCGATGAGGGAAAAGCCGAAGGCATTTGCATGGCTGATTCGATAACGTACGTCACCACGTGCGGCGGGTTTGTCGGAGATATGAACTTTGGATATGAGTACATGCAAGGCATCGCCACGATGTTCGGCATTCCTGAAACTAACCTTATTATTGCCGAAGGACTTGATATCGTGGGTATTGATGTTGATGCTCAGATGGATAAAGCGCGGGCTACAATTGCCCAGCTCAAAGGATAAAACCATGAAACGATTGCTCATTGTAATTGACTACCAAAATGATTTCGTCGATGGTTCGCTTGGGTTTCCAGGCGCTGAGCTGCTTGAAGGCCCTATCGCTGCCAAGATAGCTGAATACCGCGAAGCAGGAGACGATATTGTCTTCACGCTTGACGTGCATGATAAGAATTATCTTCAAACTGAAGAAGGCAAACATTTGCCAGTCGAGCATTGCCTTGAGGGGACGCCTGGCATGGAGCTTTATGGAAGCATCGCATCGCTTCTGGAGACATCTGATCCTGTGATTGAGAAAGCTGCCTTCGGATCAAAGGACCTGTTCGATCGGTTGTGCGGCTTTCAGCGTATTGCCGATAATCTTGGTAAGCAGCCGTTTAAGAGCATCGAGTTGGTGGGGCTCGTTCTGAATATTTGCGTTTTGTCAGAAGCAGTGCTGGTCAAGACTGCCTGTCCAAATGTGCCGATTATTATCGATGCAACATGCACCGATACATTTGACAAAGACATGCGAGAAAAGGCTTTTGATGTGCTTGAAGGCCTTCACATCACGATCGAAAATCGCGAGCAAACGACTCAAGAATAAGCTGACAGCGCGTGCCGATCGGCGTCTCGTTTTCTTCGAGAAAACGAGGAATATCGGCGATGGGCAGGGTGAATACCTCGATCAACTCCGCTTCTTCGGGTTCGGGATCCTGCTCTTTTTGTACGTACGCAAAAACAACCTGCACGCTTTCTTCTGACATTCCCGTTGATGAATATCCTGCTTGCGCGAGTGCGTGAAATTTGTGGTGTCCATCGATGAGAGCAAACCCATACCCTGTTTCTTCGCGCAGTTCGCGCTCAAGACAGGTGGCAATGTCTTCACCAGGCTCAATCAGTCCCGCAGGAAACGCAATGCACCAACTATTAATGGGATAGCGAAACTCCCTGATGAGCACCAGTTCATCGTTGGTGGTGCGGGGTACGATACAGATTGCATCAGGTTGTTGAGATCCTTTACCTGCGCGCTTGAGTTCACGACGATAGGCTTCAAGTCCCTTGCGCGAAACGGCTTCGTACTGATAGGGGCGTCCATCGGGCATTCTGTAGGTGAGCAGGTATTTCTTGATCCACCCATCGCTCACCTGTTCGACGTTTTGCAGGGTGGGAACGGTGCGATTTGATATTGAGCTTGCTGGTGCTGGATTGTCGTGCACTGTGTGTTCGCCTGATTCACCCATATTGTCTCCTGTAAGGGAAGACATGCAAGCTTACTTTGAAGCCTGCATGTCTTCTTGGTT
The DNA here is from genome assembly GCA_036638175.1 of Raoultibacter sp. Classification (GTDB taxonomy): domain Bacteria; phylum Actinomycetota; class Coriobacteriia; order Coriobacteriales; family Eggerthellaceae; genus Raoultibacter. Next base: position 2,574 of record JAVWLC010000043.1, read on the forward strand.
CACGATGCCCGTGAAAGCACAGGCAGCTCCGTTGAGTGTTTTTAGCCTTCGATTGAGATAACTTTCTTCGACTCATCCTCTTTGGGCTGTTCCTTTTTTGGAACGGTTATCTTGAGGAGGCCGTCCTCGAACTTGGCCTTGATCTCGTCTTCCGAGATGTTGTCGCCGACAAAAAACTGGCGGCTACATTTTCCAGAGAATCGTTCTTTGCGAATGAACGAACCTTCATGATTCTTCTCTTCCTGAACCGACTCAGTTGATGCGGTAACGGACAGGTATCCATCGCTCAGCTCAGCGGTTACGTCTTCTTTTTTGAAACCAGGAAGGTCAATGGTGAGTTCATAACCTTTATCGGTTTCAAGAATATCGGTTTTCATAAGTGTTGAACTCGACTTTGCAAGAGCGGAGGCATTGTCGAGAAAGGTTTCAAAGGGGTCAATCATCAGACCGTCAATGATGTCTCTAGTTTTCCTTGCTGGTAGTAGCATGGCTTCCTCCATTCGTAAATGCGGGCGTATCACATGGTATCGCTTTTGTTGTAAGTGCCCGCAACTTTTGTATGACCTTTGGTATAACGCGCCTAAAAGATAGGGTCAATGCCGTGTAGACAAGGGTCATCGTTTTGTAAACGATAGGAGGTACAATGGATAAAGAGTTGAGAACTTACGAAAGAGACTACTATTACCGACGATAAAGACATACAAGTTGGCATTATTTCTGACACGCATGGGCGACTTTCGAATGCGTCACTTGCGTCACTTGCCGATTGCGATCGTATCATCCATGCAGGTGACATTGGCTCGCCTGCGATCTTGCGCAGCTTAGAGGCAATGGCGCCGGTAACGGCGGTGCTTGGCAATAACGATTTCGATGAGTACGGATCAGCCGTGCAGCGGATTGCTCGCCCCGTTATCGGCGGCGTGCGATTTCTGGTTGGTCATTATCCTCGTGATGTGCGAATTACCTGGAACGGAAGTCCTGCGCTTTCGCCGTGTGATCCGATTCCGCACATCTGCGTTCATGGTCACACTCACGTGCCCACGATTGTGGCTGGAAAGGAGGCACGTCCTGCTGAGTATATCGTGTGTCCTGGCTCAGTCACGGTACCGCGAGGCGGATCGCACCCAAGCGTTGCGAAGGTCACCATTACAGACGGGCGCATTGCGAAGGTGATTATCGAGAAGATTGGGTAACGTGCGCGTTGGGCTGAAGCCTCCGCTGATGCGAGCTTATGCCCCCACAGGTGTCAACTCACCTGTTACTGAGTCCATAATAAAGCCGGCAACACGAACTTGAGGTGGCATAACGGGGTGATTGCGTACCATGTCGACGCTTTTACGCACGGCTTCTTCGGTGTCACCGAAGCCAGCAAGCCAGCGGTCGAAGTCGATGCCGCAATGGCGAGCAAGTTCGATGCGTTCGCCTGGAACTCCAAGACGCTGCATCGCCGCGATCATTGAGGCACCATCCATGTCCTGGGCGCCGCAGTTCGTGTGTGCAACAATCATGACATCTTCTACGCCAAGCTCGCAAATAGCAATAAGCAATGAGCGCATAACGCTGCCGAAGGGGTGAGCTACCTCAGCACCAGCAACTTTGATGATCTTTGCGTCGCCATTTTTCAGTCCGAGCGCTGCAGCCAGAAGCTCGGTTAGCCTTGTGTCCATACACGATACGATGGCCAATTTTTTATCGGGATATTTATCGGTTTCATAGCGTTCGAATTCGCGCTGCTCTACAAACCCGCGATTGTGCGTGAGTATGGCTTCAAAGGTGGAAGACTCCATGGCAAATACGCTTTCTCTTAATAGCGGGTCATATAATACCGCAATGCCATGGATTGTCCTGCGCAGATATGGTGTTTCTCGCAAAAAAGAAGCCCCGCTTGCGCAGGGCTTCCGAAAGCGGTATGTGAGGTGTCGAAGGCCTAGAATGCGGTGAACTTTGCCTTCGGAACAAAGCAGATGGGGCACTTCTCGAAATCTTCGCCCTTGTGGATGTATCCGCAGATGGGGCAGAGATAAAATGCGTCATCGTCAGGAGCGTCGATGTTGTTGTAAGCGTCGAGGTAGCGCTCAGCATGAACGGACTCAGCAAGCTTGGCACGGGTGAATACCTGAACAGCCTTGGTCTCTCCCTCTTCCTGGGCCTTTTTGATGAAGGCTGGATACATGTCGGAGGTCTCATAGATTTCGCCATTGGCGCCTGAGATGAGGTTGAGATCGCTGGCCTCAGCTGCGGGGGCATCAGCCGTGGGTTTTTCGTAGCCTGGATCCATCTCGGAAACAAGGGCGTACTCAAGACCGATGTGGATCTGCTCAGCAGCTGCGGTAGCCTCAAACAGGCGAGCGATTTGATTGTAGCCCTGAGCTTTAGCAGCCTGCGCGAAGGCGGTGTACTTTGCAGAAGCACCGGTTTCGCCCGCGATAGCTGCTTTCAGGTTGTCGAGCGTGGTACCAACGACAGTTTTGCTGTCGCTCATGATATTGAAGTTGTGAGAGTTGTCGGGGGTGGGGCACTCGGAGCGTGCATGCATAGTCATAAAGGCTACCTCTTTCATCTTGAATGGTCGTCTTGGTTCGTGTTGCTTAATGAGAACTGATCTCAATAAGGTATAGTACAACGCCTGTCGCCGCATTTCAAGAGCAAGTTTCAATCTGCAATGAAGTTTTTGCCAAGCCTGCACAGTTTCTCCTAATGATGCGATAATGAGCAGGATCAAAGAAGATTGCATGATCGCTTGCGAAGGGAGAAAATCACATGGAGCACGAAAGCGCGTGGAAGTCATATACGCCAGATGATCTGGGGTGTCTTGAGCGTTTGGCCGCAGAGTATAGAGCTTTTATCTCGGACAACAAAACTGAGCGCGAGTGCGCTGCTTCTGCAATTACGCTTGCAGAAGAGCACGGATATATACCACTTGATCAGGCAGTACGCGAAGGGCGCGCGCTTAAAGCGGGCGACAAGGTATGGGCTCAGGCGCACGGCAAGGCTCTCATCCTTGTACAGCTAGGCGAGACTTCGCTTGAAGAAGGTCTCAACATTTTGGGCGCACACATTGATAGCCCGCGGTTGGACCTCAAACAAAATCCCCTCTATGAATCTCATGATTTTGCGCATTTGGATACACACTATTATGGCGGCATCAAAAACTACCAGTGGGTTACCGTTCCCCTGGCACTCCATGGCGTCATCGTAAAGACAGACGGCACCGTTGTTGATGTCCAGGTGGGTGATGATGCGGACGACCCAGTATTCTGCGTGACTGACCTGCTTGTTCATCTTGCCAACAAGCAGATGGCGAAGAAGGGCAGCGAGGTTATTGAGGGGGAGGATCTTGACATCCTTATTGGCAATCGTCCGTTTGTTATCAAAAAGGACGAAGTGCTAGGCGGCGAAGCCGTTGAAGTCGGCGACGATACCTGTACTGCCGACAAGCCCGCATATGAGAAGCTGGCCGAGAAAGAACCCGTCAAGGCCTATGCCCTGAAGCTTCTTGCAGAAAAGTACGGGATAGCCGAAGAGGACTTCCTCTCGGCTGAGATCGAGGCTGTTCCTGCTGGTCGTGCGCGTGAACTGGGCTTTGATCGAAGCATGATCATTGGCTATGGACAAGATGATCGCGTGTGTGCCTATACCTCCCTTGTGGCGCACCTCGCTGTAGAGCAGCCGCGTAAAACAACGGTCTGCGTGTTGGTGGATAAAGAGGAAATAGGAAGCGTTGGCGCTACGGGCATGGCTTCGCAGTTCTTCGAGAACACTATGGCTGAGATCATGGAGCTCGCTGGCGAAGGCAGCACTTTGTCGCTGCGCCGTGCTCTGGCTGCATCGAGCATGCTTTCTTCCGATGTGTCTGCAGGATTTGATCCAGCGTATGCAGCAGTATTTGAGGCAAAAAATTCCGCCTTCTTGGGACGTGGTCTGGTGTTTAACAAGTACACAGGCAGCAGGGGAAAGAGTGGTTCTAACGATGCAAGCGCAGAATACGTTGCGCGCATTCGTCGCATCATGGGTGACGCCGGCGTGTCGTTTCAAACCGCTGAACTGGGTAAAGTTGATGTAGGTGGCGGTGGAACCATTGCGTATATTCCCGCAAAGTACGGTATGGACGTAATTGATTCCGGTGTGGCTGTGCTCTCCATGCATTCGCCGTGGGAAGTATCAAGCAAAGCTGACATCTACGAAGCGTTCAAAGGCTACAAGGCCTTTTTGCAAAACGCGTAGCTTCCACGCTGCTTGCTGCAGGTAACAGTGTATTATAACGTAGCAAATATGAGACATTGAGTGCTATAATGTACGAAATAAACAACGTTAGGATATATCATGAAACGGCCAGTTCCTGTTCGTAGCAAGCTAGCTGCGCAGCGCATAGGCGAGAATCTTGCCACCTGGCGGAAATTGACTGGTAGCACTTCTCAGCAAGTTGCGGACAGGGCTGGCGTATCGCGGAGCACGGTCTCTCGCTTGGAAAACGGTGATTCATCGGTGAGCTTTGCGACATTTCTCAATGTGTGTAGGGCAATGGATGTGCTTGATAGGGTTGTTGATGCAACTGATCCCTATGAGACAGATTTGGGTCGCGCTCGGGCTGACCAGGCCATTCCTCAGCGCGTGAGACGGAAGTAAGCATGAAGCCTTCGGTAGTTGATGTCGGTTGGCAAAGAGAAAACGCTTCTTCTCGAGCGCTTTGATCGTGGGGGTCGCTCACAAAAGACTGCGCACTCCTTATCTGAGTGCGATTATTTCTTCATTTCCTCTGGTCTGCGCGCGCAGGTGCGCTCTCGTGGCTATAATAGCTTTCATATAACTAAAAGCCGTTCCGCGGCTGCGACCACATATGAAGGAGTACGTCCATGGCATTCTATTTCGATGAACCATCCCGAACTTTTAACGAGTACCTGCTGGTTCCCGGATTTTCCTCCTCAGAATGCATTCCCAACAAGGTGAGCCTCAAGGCTCCTCTCGTGAAGCACAAAAAGGGTGAAGAGCCTGCGATCTCAATCAATATCCCTATGACCTCGGCAATCATGCAGTCTGTGTCGGATGACGGCATGGCAGTGGCGCTGGCAACCGAGGGCGGCTTGTCCTTCATTTTTGGTTCGCAGAGCATTGAGAGCCAAGCTGCTATGGTTAAGCGCGTTAAGGAGCACAAGGCCGGCTTCGTGAAGAGCGATGCCAACCTTTCTCCTGAAATGACGCTCGCCGAAGTGCTGGAGCTCAAGGAAGAGTACGGTCACTCCACCATGCCCGTTACCGAAGATGGTACCGCGCACGGAAAGCTGCTCGGCGTAGTGACTGATCGCGATTATCGCGTGTCACGTATGGATGAAACCGAGCGCGTGGTCGATTTCATGACACCGCGTGATCGCATGATCGTGGCTCCCATGGAGACAAGCCTCAAAACTGCAAACGACATTATCTGGGAGCACAAGCTCAATTCGCTTCCTATTGTTGACGACGAAGATCACCTCGTTCACATGGTCTTCCGCAAAGACTACGATTCCCATAAGTCCAATCCGCTTGAAATGCTCGATTCCCACAAGCGTTACATGGTGGGTGCAGGCATCAACACGCGTGATTATGCCGAGCGCGTACCAGCACTTGTTGAGGCGGGCGTCGATGTTTTGTGTCTCGACAGCTCAGAGGGATTTTCCGATTGGCAGCGCCTTGCGATCGAATGGATTCGCGAGCACTATGGCGAAGCGGTCAAGGTAGGCGCTGGCAATGTTGTTGACGCTGAGGGCTTCCGCTTCCTTGCTGAATGTGGCGCAGACTTTGTAAAGATTGGTATCGGCGGTGGCTCAATTTGCATCACTCGTGAGCAGAAGGGCATCGGTCGCGGTCAGGCAACAGCGCTGATCGAGGTTGCCGAGGCTCGTAACGAATACTTTGAAGAAACGGGCGTTTATATCCCGCTTTGTTCAGACGGCGGCATCGTTTACGATCATCATGTTACGCTCGCGCTTGCTATGGGTGCTGACTTCCTGATGCTCGGTCGTTATTTCGCTCGTTTTGATGAAAGTCCCACCAGCCGCGTGAACGTAAACGGCAGCTACATGAAGGAATATTGGGGCGAAGGCTCAGCTCGTGCTCGCAACTGGCAGCGCTATGATCTCGGCGGCGATAAGAAGGGTCTTTCCTTCGAAGAGGGCGTCGATTCTTACGTACCGTATGCTGGCACGCTTAAGGATAACGTTGATCTGACGCTTTCAAAGGTGAAATCAACCATGTGCAACTGCGGAGCGCTGACTATTGCGGAATTGCAGGAGAAAGCAAAGCTGACGGTTGTGAGCGCAACTTCGCTGGTTGAAGGCGGCGCGCACGATGTCATGCTCAAGGAGAAATCGCCGTACGGCACTGGATCTATGAGGTAAAACGTGGTTGCACGTACAAGTTCGCGCATCGTTTCTTTAGTTCGAGTGCTTGTTTGTGCTGGATTTGTCTGTGCGCTCTTCGGCTTCCCGGGATGCGCCGATGGCGAACCGCAAGATAATCAAGAAAGCGCCGCTTCCGCAGGGGGTGGCGCTGTTGATTCTGCGGGCACCAATAATGCTGCTGTGGCTGCAGCTGAGAGGGCGCCAGAAGACGATGGAAGCATTGTGCGCGATGGTAGTTGGGCGCGCGGCTTGGCTTCGGGATATTGTTTCGAAAACAATGATGGCTGGGATTCGACGGCTTCGGGTATTCCGCTCGATCTGACGAGCTATACGGTTGCTGTTGCGCTTGATGATGGAGATCTCATCGGTCGTGATATCGAGATCGTTTACGATGGCATTGTCCTTACCGCACTCGTGACCGACGTTGGAGGTTTTGGCGCATACGGCCGCGTGCTTGATTTAGGGCCTGCCGTCTGGTCGGCCTTTGGCGCAGAGAGCGATGACGAATGGGGTGTCTGTTATGTCGGATACCGTATTTTGTGATTAAAACCATCATCGATAGCGATATACTATGCCCCATGGCCGTATTCGAACACACTCGGGACAAAATTCGGGGGCTCGTCCGAAAAACCGCAGCATTGACTTGCGGCTGTTTTCTCGTCTTGTCATGCGGGTCTATTCCGCTTGCTTCGGCCGATGAATTATCTGACGCCAAAGCCCAATTGTCTGATGCGGAAGTTCGCCTACAGGAGCTCAAAAATGAGCGCACTGCCCTTGAGGCGAATATCGCAAAAATTCAAGGCGAAATTGATGCCATTGTTCCTCAGGTCATGACCGCTCAGGACACCTATCGCGAAAGCGTTGCCAAGCTTCAAAACAGCGCCGTGTTTCGTTATAAGCTCGAGGGAACCTCTCTTTACGATATGCTGCTTTCCGCAGAAACGTTTCCCGAAATGCTTGCAACAGTGAATTACCTTGAAGCCCTTGAGAAAAACTGGGTGAAAGAAGCCGAAGATCAGCAGCGGCATAAGCTTGAGCTCGAAGATACTATGGCCAATCTCGACGCCATGAAGACCGAGCAGAGTGCAAATCAGCGCGAGCTTACAGCTAAAGAAGAAGAAGCCCAACAGGTTGTCGATGAGGCAAGCAAGCGCGTCGATGAAGCAGAAGCTGCCCGCCTGCAATCCTATGTAGGAAGTAGTTCTTCTGGTGGCTCAACCTATTCAACAGGCGTAATCGACGGGAGTTGGCAGATTGGGTTCGCCTCTGCCTACAGCTTTGCCGATAACGATGGCTGGGATGCAACCGCTTCGGGTATTCCGCTTGACTGGACATCGTATACGGTGGCAGTGCCTATAAGTCAGCGCTATCTCCTTGGATCCTCGGTGGAAATCAGTTACAACGGCATGACTCTGGTTGCAACGGTGACTGATGTTGGCGGTTTTGCCGGCTATGGTCGTGTGCTCGACCTTGCTCCTGGCGTATGGCGCGCCTTTGGCTCCTCCGATGTTTACGACTGGGGCGTTCGCCAAGTCGCGTATCGTTTTCTGTAGGACGGGGCTGGCAGTAGCGTATTTTGTCGTCGAGTCGCATCCTTTGCGTTTTCGTCTTGGGTCCACTTTGCTTATTCGCGAATATACCTATAATGGAAAGACTTGTTATCTGCGTGACTGAAAGAGATACCCATGAAAGAATACAACCCGCATGAGATTGAGCCCCGTTGGCAGCAGGTCTGGGAAGAGCAGGGCCTCAATACCGTAACCGAGGATCCTTCGAAGCCGAAGAAATACATTCTTGAGATGTTCCCGTATCCTTCGGGCGATCTCCACATGGGTCACGTGCGCAACTATACGATCGGTGACGTGCGTGCTCGGTACTTCCGCATGTGTGGGTTTGACGTGCTGCACCCCATGGGATGGGACGCGTTTGGTCTTCCTGCTGAAAACGCCGCGATCAAAAACAACAGCCACCCCGCAAAATGGACCTACGCGAACATCGAAACGCAAAAGGAATCCTGCAAGCGCATGGGCTTTTCGTTTGACTGGAGCCGCACGGTTGTTGCGTGCGATCCCGAGTATTATCGCTGGGGTCAGTGGATTTTTCTCAAGATGTGGGAAAAAGGGCTGGTGGAGCGTAAAAACTCACCAGTAAACTGGTGTCCAGATTGTGGCACTGTGCTCGCAAACGAACAGGTTATCGATGGCACGTGTTGGCGTTGCCACGGTGCTGTTGAGAAGCGCGATTTGACGCAGTGGTACCTCAAGATTACCGATTACAGCCAAGAGCTGCTCGACGATCTCGATCAACTGGGTGGCTGGCCCGATCGCGTCAAGCAAATGCAGGCTAACTGGATTGGCCGCTCAGAGGGTGCAGAGGTTGATTTCATCCTGTGTGAC
>JAVWLC010000044.1:0-11288 GCA_036638175.1 Raoultibacter sp.
TGGATTACGAACATACAAACGGTGAGATTAGGAGGATACGACATGCAGAAAATCGTCTATTACCATATTGATGAGGACGCAGCCAGGAATGCTTGGTACATGGTTCACATGGGTATTTATCATTCTGAATCGACGACCCAAGAGTACAAAGCAAGCGTAAACAAGGCTTATGAAATCGCTGAAGAAACGGTCGCTAGGGCACCAGAACGTGCAGATGAGGCTTACGGCTTGGCGGATAGCTACGCGAAGAGGCTTGCTGAATGGTACAACAATCAATCAAGAGTTGGCTGTATGTGCCCGAGCGTGCTAATCAGCGGACCCGCAAATTTTCCAACGCGTAAGAAAGAGAAGCAAAATGCGGCAGAAGAAGCAAATTGGAAGCGGTACGAGCAAATCAAGGATATTTTACGCAAGATTCGCAATCTAGGATCTGAGCGGGAAATAATTAAATCTTCAGACACCGAGGCTACTGGCAAGCTATATGCAAAGATTGAGCTTCTAGAGAACTTACACGAAGCTATGAAGAAGGCAAACGTCTATTATCGCAAGCATGGTACCTTAGATGGTTGTGAAGTGCTCGGAAAAGAAGCTCGCGACGAGGTAATAAAAACAATGAAATCCCTGCCTTGGATTAAAGTGCCTTATCCGCCATATGCATTGCAGGATAATCTAGCTAAAATCAAATCGGCAAAATGTCGTCTTGCAGAGCTTGAAGCTACGAAGGCGAGCGGAACTCAGAACCAAGAAATCACGGTAGAAGGCGAAATCGTTCAGGTAATAGAGAATGCCGAGGCAATGCGAATACAATTTATATTTCCCTCAAAACCCAGTGAGCGCGTGCGCGACATTATGAAACAGCATACCTATCGTTGGTCTCCGAAAAATGGAGCTTGGCAGCGGCAACTCACGCCTAACGCGAAGAGATCAGCAAGATGGGTGATTGAAGACTTGACTAAGTGAGACTTACGAACCCGCTTCGGCGGGTTTGTATTTTACTCAAACTGAATTGACGAAAAATATCCTGTTCAAAACGAGCTCGAATTGAAGGTTTTCATTGCCTTCGATTCGAGCTATCGCGGGGCTGCTCGCCCCGTGCCCTCGGCAGGGGGTGTGAGACACCCCCTGCACCCCCTTCTTGTTCGTGTTCTTAGCTGCACGAGCCGTTAAAGAACTTCTTGCGATCTCCCTGAGTCTCATGTTCTCGGACGCAAACGATGAACCTTGCCTTACGAGCCTACGCAAGGACCTTGTTGCTGTGAAGGCTACGGAAAACTTTTCGTCAAAATCGCTGCGCCGAAAACTTTTCCTCGGCCGCTGGTGCGGCAACCATCACAACAACAAGAACCTCGCAGCCTGGCAGAAAGCGCCAGGCTATTCGGCTGACATCAAGGCATCATCGAAAACAGAGGAAAGGGACAAAATGAAAGCGACAAATATGAGTTATGTGGCTTTGCTCGAAGAGGACGATAGAGCGACTTTGAAAACGGCTCTGCGGGCGAAAGACGTTAGGGGTGTCGATCTTGATAACGCGATGAACTCGAGGTCATGCGATCTACTGGATGTTCTCGATATCGATATGGTGCTTGGCAGCGAAGTAGGAGAGTGGTTTAGAGTTGAAATGCGCGGCGAGGAGAAGGTCGTCGTCGTTGAGGGCTATATGTATACCGTGGGCGAAGGATCGGCTGATAGCGCGGATGAGACATGGCGCAAAGTGGACTATGACTTGCTCGTTGCCCCGCTTGCCGAAGTTGCAGCGCGAGGAATCTGTGAATACATCGCCGATGAGGCTCCATTAGTAGAACAATACATAACCGATCTTACTGCAACTCAAGCGTTATTAGTCGCGTCTCAACGCAATAGTAACGCTGTTGCTATTGCTGCCGACGAAGTCGCCGAAAGCCTGGCAAGCGGCTGCTATGTGCTGCAATAAAGGTGAGTCAGCGAAACGATATGAGATTCCAATCAAAACAAAATGCAGGCGGGACGCTAAGGAGGAGCCAGCAGCATGAATGAGGATAGGGCAGTGGTAATCATATACGAGTTATTGGACTACTATCGACAAGCAGGACAGTCGTGGGCTGACGTGCTGGACGTGGGCACTGAGATCACTGATGATGAAGCTTTCGCAATAGTAAAAAACAGTCTAAATAACGACATGGAGCGTCAAGGAGCTTTGGCTTTCTTGGACGGTATAATTTTGGATGACGAGTGTGAGGAAAACATCGTAAGGGCTAAAGAAGCACTGATGTTATTAGGAACAAGTTAAATTACTAACTAAGTATTGCTTGTTATTAGTTAACACATATAGTATAATTATATGAACAGAGAAACATGGTCGTTTCTCACCCCGCCAAACAAAGGACATTACCATGATTGAGATTACAAAAAAGTACGATGACTTCGGTGACCAAATGTATGAGTTCTCACGGATTGACGAGGATGGCAATAGTTGGGAACTCGGACGCGCTACGATGCGTAAGCAGGACGGAGCATTGGAAGACGAATCATTCTGGTTTGAAGGATTTTTCGATACGAAAGCAGTATTTTTTCATGACGACGAAGAGCTCGCATGTTGGCTGAAAAAATGGAAGTCGCAAGACGAAGTGTGGTTTACGGAAGCGTAATAGAAAAAGGGTCGGACATTATGCCGACCCTTTACCCCCGCCAAGGGGACGAAGTCATTATACAGGAGATCATCGTGAGAGTGAATTTTGAGAAGCCTTTGAGAAAAGGATTCGACCCCTTTACAACCAGCGTTATATTTTTACGTACCGAAAGCGGACAGAATATTGAAATCGATCTCTCGGCTGCACAGTTAGCAGCGACATTGACTACCCTAGGTATACAGTTCGATGAAGACGGCTATTGTGCCTACGATGATTGGGATCTCGGAGAAATGAACCCAGATTGGGTAAACGTATCTAAAGCTGCCGCATTATTGCACCTCACTAAAGGTCGTGTGTACAGCATCATAAAAGCAGGGGGACTTGAGACGCGCAATGACACAGGCGAAGTACTCGTGAACATTGACAGTATCAATGAAAGACTTGCTAACCCTCCGAAATCGGGACGCAGATGGTAGCTCCCTAGATCGGTTGCTAATTGTAGTGTCTCAATCGAGATGGTCGTATCAACCAATGATGCGACCATCTTTCTTTTATAAGAGACACAATAATCTCGTATAAATATAGACAAACATGTAACTCTGCTATATACTTTAGTAACAAGGTTAGTAAGGAAAGGCAGAGAATAATGAAGTACAACATCATTCATAGTTGTGGCTGTACGGAAACCATAGATCTGTTCGGAACGAACGTTCATGGCGAACGCGACAGCAAAGCAGCTCACATGGAGTCACAACCATGTATAAACTGCCGTGCAGCCAAGGAAAATGAAATATCAGATATGGCTGTACTTGTCGGCTCTGACAAGCAGATTTCATGGGCTGCTGATATTCGCCGTGAAATGGTTGCCAGCGTCGAAGCACTCCGCACGCAGCTTCTTGCTGAACCAGGACACACTGATGACGAATACGGACTGGTGAGCGGAAACTTTGATAAATCTCTTGCAAACCTTGCTACAGAAACTAGTGCGAAATGGTTCATCGAAAACAGAAACCTTAATGCCATGAGCATCTTCAAAATCATGCTCGCAAAGTAAAGGAGAGTTCAATGAGAATGATCATCAATAACAAAGTGTACGACACTGATACTGCGAAGCTTTTAGGTTCGTTTGATAATGGAGAACGCCCAGGAGATTTGCACTCTATCGAACAGGCGCTTTATCGCAAGAAGACAGGAGAATATTTTGTATTCTCCGAGGGTGGTGCTGCTACGCGATATGCCACGAAAAAGATCGATGGATGGTCTAGTGGGTGGGATATTGATCCAATGGGCTACAGGAAAGCCAAGGAATGGGCTGAGGAAAACCTGTCTGCTGAAGAATACGAGGCTGCTTTTGGTATACCCACCGAAGGCACGGCAGCGGTAACGGTTGAGTTGAGCGCGGCAGCGAAATTGCGGCTCGAAGGAGAAGCGTCGGAGAGTGGGAGATCATATGCTCAGATCATCGAAGCACTTATCGAGAAGCTATAGGTGGTCATCATGAAAGTTACTCTGTATAAAATTGACTGTTACGAAGCGATTCATATGAGCGCTACGGGGACTTACTACAGCTTAAATCCATGGCCAGGTAATGGTCCAGGTGCGCAAGGCGGAGATGATGGTGGTGTCGAATACGCCCTCCCTGACGGCTATACTGTCGGACCGAACGCGTACGAAACGGAAATGTTCATATGGGACCCCGAAGGTAAGCCATGCAAAATAATGGGTCACACAGCGCCGAGGCTCGTAGTCGGACCAAGAGGTGCTAAAAAATCTCGGCAGGCATAAATTTATGAACGCTAAAAACCTCACTAACAAACAGTTTGGATCTCTCAAAGCAATCAAGCAAACCGACAAACGATCCCACGGTAGTATTGTTTGGTTGTGCAAGTGCAAGTGTGGAAATATGTGCGAGGTGTCAGCACGAAATCTCATACAAGAACATGTTAAGTCTTGTGGTTGCGCAAAAGGTACACCAATTAAAAAAGGTGATAAGTTTGATGCCCTTACCGCGATTGAGATCGTGGATCATGACAAATTCGGGATGGCGATTTGGTTGTGCGAATGCACTTGTGGAAAAAGTACGCGTGTGCGGGCGGGTGCCCTCCGTAGCGGTGGCACAACGTCATGTGGGTGTCGTGTGGTACAAAAGGCTCGGGCCGCCGAAAGCCAAGGAAGGGTTGAGGGCACGAAGCTTTCTGCGCTTACCTCAAAAACACCCAAGAATAACACCAGTGGCGTTAAGGGTGTTACCTATGAGCGGTCTCGAAACAGGTGGATTGCTCAAATAAAATATCAAGGGAAAAGACGACATATCGGTAGTTTTAAGACGTGCGAAGAAGCAGCAGAGGCGCGGCGGAAAGCCGAAGAAGAATTGTTTGCGCCCATGTTAAGAAAATACGGAAGATCGAACGATTAATTAAAGGGGAATCTTGCGAGCCCCCGATCGGTTACCAACTGACATTGTCAGTAGGACGATTGTGTTCCGCCAACGCGGCACACGTTAACTCCCTTTGCTCTGCATTTTGTAACACTATATCGAAGGACTATAAATAAATATTAAACTAGCTTATATCTAGCTATACACTAGCTACTGTGCTATACTTTGATTATAGGAAAACGCGCGAAAGGGTTACCATGAAAACAATCACGCTCTACCGCAGCACCCCCTACGAGTCACTAGAATCTGGACAGCCTCGGTGGGAAGTTTACAACATTGAAGACGTTCTTTTACCAGGCGAGTGGGAGATGGATGCCTTCACGGTTGAGGTCGATGATCGTTTTGAAATCGGCACCACAAACACCAACCAGTTTGCTCTGTTTTACAACGACGAGAAATCTTGCTGCGAGATCATCGACGCAAGCGAAAATGGAAACATCGCTGTTGACGTATTAGTAGGCGGAGGAGTCGTTTTGCGCCTTGCGCCAGAAAGGGTGGCGTAACCGATGAAAGACGAGACAGTTTACACCTACGGTCAAATATGCCGAATACTCAGCGACGCGCTTCCGACCGTCAAAGAGACTGAGCAAGCTGATATGTTTTATCTGCCTGTACTTACGGCCACAACCATGCACACGAGAGCAGTGCAGTGCAGGGCGCTCGATGCGAAGCAAGTCGAAATGCTCGGTCAGTTGTTTTGGAAAATCGACCCTACTGATGTGAGTTTTGATCGCATATCAACCGAGCAGGTTGGGCAGTTTATCCTTGGCTATCACCAAGACCCATCCACTGTGGGCACAAAGCAAGCCGCAGAAATGCTTGGAGTGAGCGTAGCCAGGGTAAAACAACTGATTGATTCAGGTGACCTCAAAGCTAGTCTCACAAAGGGCGTTCTTGCAATCTCGGTACAGAGTATCAAAGCGGAGATCCATCGCCGCGAAAAATAATAGGGACACAGAAGGCTGAGCGCGGCAACGACCGTGCCCGCTAATAGTAAATATGCCTTGAGCTTGACTATTCCGTGCGGGCAATTTCCACAAGGTTATGCTCCCCATTTTCATCAACACCATTATCGCGCAGTAGACGAGTGTAGGCAGCAGCACTCCACATCTTTGACTTTTCGTGCATCGCAGCAATAGCCGCAGCATCATTATCGAGCTCAGCCTTTATGCTTTCTGTGACGTAGTGCACGCCCGAGAGTTCCGACGTGTCGACTTTTTCAATAACATACTGCATTGTTCCTCCACTTGGTCCATTAATGTCTATTAAGTTCCGTACCACAGTATTGGTATCTTAGTATAAAAATAGGGACCCCGTAGGGTCCCGAGCAGTTACCAACTGACATTGTCAGTAGGACGATTATGCTCCGTCTCTACTCGACCTGTCAAGTCGTGACCCTTCCTTTTCACTGCGCTCTTTGATGGTTTTCAGGTGCCGTTGTTGTGACTGAGTCGCCCAGTGCTGCGCGCCCTGGAACCCCGGGCAGGGGCTGTAGCTACCTTCGCCCTGTATCTTTCGGCTGCGGCATTTATGTCTTGGTTGAATGTCCCGTTGTTCGCTTTCGAGTTTCCGTGAGCGACCCCTCCCCTCCAAAGATCGGGGAGGGTAGATCTGTGCCGCCCCGCAGGGGTGGGTACAGATCACAAGAGCCGCATCTTGTTAAACATCTGCCGATGTTTTACAATTTGCTTGACGGATAAATCCGTCATCTTGGTTTCGCGGAAGCGCGAAACAAAAGCGTTGAACACGTCCCCCTTGGCACTAGCTGTGCCGCAGGGGAGTGCAATCAACGCAGGCGAACCTAGCGTTCGCCAAGCAGCAAACAAGCATCACTTCCACCCGATGCATGTTTGCGATACAGCCGAAAATGAAGGGATGTAGAGATGTCCGATCTCGACTACCGCCCGATGGCGGAAAGATTCTATATCGTATTGAGCATGTTGGATTATGCGACTCTCGTTCAGTATTCAGCGATGCTTAGCGCATGCTCGAGTGCGCGTATTCGCGGCCTATGTTGGACACCTGCAAATGCGTTGAAGGCAATCCAATGAGGGGCGAAACTAAAACCATGGGCTTTAGACTCAGCGCCGAGGAAAGCCGTGCCCTGAATAAAGTATCTGCCGAACTAGGTATAACTCCCAGTGCGTATCTTAGAGGTCTATGTCGTATACCTGTAAAAGTATTAGGTGTAGAAGAAGTAGCCTTGATGTCGAATCCCTCGTGGGATGGATCGCATGAGAAGATTATCATTTACGATGCTGCGTCTATTGCTGGTTTACACATGCAACTAAGACGTTGGGGCTACCACTTTGATGGTGCTCTGAAGGCGCTAAATACCATAGCCGCACGCGAATTCATGCGACCTGAAGAGACTGAATATATCTGCAATGAGGCTATTGCTGCCATTAAAGAAGCGACGGCGGCTCGGGTATCTCTTGATGCTAGGATCGACGAAATGGTAAACACCTGGGGCGTATCTTTTAAGCGTGGTGTTTAGCCGTGGCTCAAAATGGTTGCATGCTTAAAAGTGTATCTTCGCACCTTACTTGTTCGTATCTCATCCAGGACTATCTCGAAAGGGATAATGATCGCAACCGCGCACTCGCACACGATTTCGTGAATCTATATTTTGAAGAACAAAAGCAGTGGGCAGAGGTGATGGACCGAACGCGACATCAGGTTGGAAATGACCGTGCTTGGTGTGGTAAGCAGGCGGTCACTTATCAGCAGTTTGTGATCTCACCGAGTCCAGCAGACAACGTTAATCTTGATACATTGCGCGAACTTACGATGCAATGGGTTCACGAGTTTTTTGGAAACGGGATAGAACGTGGCGTGCTCGGTGACTATCAGGTTGCTGTTGTATATCACGACGACAATGATGCAGGTATCCCTCATGCACATGTTGTCGTGAACAACACCGATCTCGAAACGTGCCGTAGACTCCATATCGACTCAACACAAAACGATGCATTACAGGATCGGCTGCAAAATATTGCAGAGGAGCATGGTCTATCTTTCTTCGATAACGTAAAAGACAGAGTACTTAGAGGATCCTTTATCACCAGGACGGAGCGCGAACGCATTCGTAGTAATCGTTGGTGTTACAAGCAAGACTTACGAAACATGGTGGACATCGCAATGCGCACCTCGCGTGATGAATCTGGCTTTCTCTCACAGCTGGCTCGAATGGATGTACGTGCATATATAAAGGATGGCGACTATGTATTCGAGCACCCCGTTAATCCAGGACGCAACCATGCTACAGGGTATAGGCTTGGTAAGTCATTTTCACGCGAAGCTCTTTTGTATGAGAGACAAGCAATGGTTCTTGACGGGTCGCCGCGAAACGAGCGTGTATCTCAGAATATTGCTCGCCATATTGAGCTATACGTAGCTGATATGAAGGTTGTTGCGTCGGTGGCTGCCTGGACCACACTTGAAGAGGCCGCCAAGGTCTTGAAATTGAATGACTATTATTGCGTGCGATCAATCGATGATTATGATCGTATAGAGAACCGTTTACAAAAAAATCTTGCTAGCGCTACTGCACTGGGAGATCCCGATGTTCAACGTTTTGAACAAGCGATAGAAGATATACGTCAAGCACGCGATATCGCTCGTGATGGAGATTTTTTCGAAGGAGTGCTTCCGCAGGTTTCATCTAAGAAGAAGGCGAATCCTCTGAGTGCTGGAACTAAAAGCGCATCCAATAGTGGAAATACAAATAATGGTGGTCGTAATCAGTCCGGTCTACAAAAGCTTCGACGCCAAAACAGCGGATCGGGAAGACGCGGTGCGGATAGTCCTCCTAAACCAAAGGGAGGTGGCCAACAGCGTCGATGAAATTGTTACGAAATGCAATTACGAAAAGAGAAAGATGAAAATAATGAGAAGACGCGATATACTACAGCCTAGACGTGTGGATGGCACGAATCAATCCGACGGTCGCTGCGAAAACCGTAAGTGGGTGGTAACATCGACGAAACGCAGCTTGAGCGAGTTGAGCGCGAGAGGGTGGCAACACCAATCTCAACAAGTAAGCCAGCGGTTGCTGCAAGCTGGTATATATGGCGGACATCTTAACCATCCAAAAAGGGAGCTAGATCCTCACTACGGTGCAGGTCGCTCCCTTTTGAATTATTAGGCGGATGCCATGACGCCAACTAACCCTAGTCGCAATGATCGTATTGTTAATGCAGCCCAAATCTATCAGCAGAATCTCTGTGATCAAACGGTTCTGTTCGTATACGGTAAACCTAGTAGTCCACAAACCGTTGAAGTCGAATTCAAAGCAGGGAACTTCTGTCATCTTGTAGGCGTCGAACCGCGACGTGATGGCCTTATGCGCATGAAGGCATCTGAGTTGTATTCTCGTGCGATTGAAGGCGCGTTGCATTCTGGGAACTACGGTTTCAGTCGAGGTCAGGACTATTGCGACCTAAAGCTTGAAGTGATCGGGCGGATTGTTCGTATTGACACCAATGCGCGTATGATTGGTGATTTTGAAGATGGCCGCTTCGTTAATTTGAGCACCGACAAGGTGGTGGGTAGGCAAAACGCAGTGCTCGGTCTTGTTGAGACCGGAGATGTTTTTGTACCCAACTCAGTTATTAACGCTGATATTAGAGAGATCGCCCGTAGCGCTTCGCAGGTGCTGGCCACTTTCAAAGACCCCACACTCAATAGCGTCAAGTGTTCAACGGTTCGCTATGTTGCGGAGAGTCTTGAGCCATCGCACTTTAAAGAGCTATGCAAAGTGCTTCAGCAAAGGGGCGAGCTTGGTGAAGCGCTCAATTATGGTTCTCAGGCGCTTGAATCTCGACTCTCAACGGCCAAGACCGAGAACCTGTTGAAACCAGTATCGGCTTCTCCCGGAAACGACGCGCGCATCATACGTGCGGTACCGAAGCCGCGAAGAGGGCCAACGGTGCCGCCACCGAACACAATACGATAGTAGCAATCTACCTAATAGAGCAGATCGCGCTTTAATTCCACCCGAAGCGCATGGACTGCAACCGAAATGAAGGGAGCGTGTCCTAAATGGACCCCATATTAGATATCCGATACAAAAACGGACGACAAAGCCTCCGTGATCCCACAGTTTTCGCAACCTCAGAACCTTTTGGTCTCAACGTAATGTCAGAGTTCGACCTGCGTTGGGATGACTTGTCAGAAGGATTAATCCTAGAAATATCTACGCAAACTCCTGAAGGAGAAGAACGCCCCGAGTTCGGAAGGCCTATCCAGGATCCCGACGAGCGTGGCTCCCTATGCCACCTATCGGGAGCAACCTATATATACTTGCTCGAACCTGAAGACATGAAAGATGTCTCTCAAATCAAATACAGAGGCGAGACCATGGTCAAGGCGATGGGCGATGAGCTTGTGGTGCTTGGAAAACTCGGCGAGCTTGTAGCTACCTACCTCGGAGATGTCGAAATAACCTATGACGCAATAAATGCGCTGTATCCCATTTTATTTAGACGACACTCGCGCGAGCTTGAACCGTGCTCTGGCGTGCGCGTTGACATCGATCGTGCAATTGCTCTGGAAATGGGTATATCCGAAAAGGTCCTCGCTGCTGCTCGTGAATATGCCTATTTGAAGGCAGAGCTCGAACGCGACGATGGCGAGTGGGAAGACGATCAAGAAAAATCAAAGGACACCGCTGATCTTTGCGAGCAGGAACCTTCGAATGAGCAAGAATAAAAAAAGAGCAACCCGTGTTTCGGTGGGGGACTCGCTTAGAGCGATTCACCCCACTGAAACACGGGCTAAAGGCGATTCGGATGATGGTCCGTCGCGTCCCTTTGGGACGCTGCGAGAGCCTGCCCCAGCACATCCCGCTACTTGCAAGGGTCAGAATCTTTTTCAAAAACTTTTCGAAGTACACGAAAACTTTTTCGGCTCCTTACGGCTGCGCCTTCCCGCCTTGAAAAAGACCGCTCTCGCTTTCTTTCCTCCCTTGCAAATCGGGCTGTTGCTGGGGAACGCCGCGCAAAATCAGCGCGGCTTTTCGGCTATTAGAAAGGAACACGACGGGTTCAAGGACAAAACCTTAAAACCGTTGTTGGTAGTAGTCGTGAGTGAAAGGTTGGGTGGTTGGAATGATGAAAGTACTGCTGGCTTTAGTGGTTGTACCTGTTTTGGTTGTCTTCAAGCTCTTGTTCGGTCTTGTTCGAGTGCTGATGTTCGTAACTGGTCTTGCATTTCGCTGTATCTAGGAGTGAGTGCAATGGTTA
>JAVWLC010000045.1:0-11052 GCA_036638175.1 Raoultibacter sp.
AGGTCCGTATGGGGGCAACCCCATGAAGGTTCAAGTCCTTTCACCCGCACCATTTGAATTTTACGAGGTCGCAGGCTGTTTTACAGTCTGCGATTTCTGCGTTTACGGGACTTAATCCACAAGGGGGAGACTTCAGTCTGTGAACGCTCCGTGCGATACCATGCACCATATGTGTGAATGTGATAAAATACGGATTGTCAGCGGTGCCCGCAGGGTCTAAACACTACGGCGGGTGACGCATGGCATTGACTGGGCGGTTAGGGGCGCAACCCTACCGCCTTTTCTGCGCTTTGGCCTTCGTCTTCCGCATTCTTAACAAATCATGAAGTCCCATCAGGAATGATAGGATAGAGCAAGCACCAGCTATGAGATTGAAAATATCCATTGGGTTCCTCCTTACGAGTAAGGCATCACCCGCCGGGTGCGGACACCACTAACGAAACGATTATACTGTTGATCATTCTTCAGATTACTGCCCGTACTTCATTTGCGGAAAGTTACCAACTTTACGCAAATGATGAAGATGAGGGATGCAAGAAGAAGCGCCCGAGCATAAGGGGCCCCGGGCGTTAGCGTATTTTGAAGATGCTGAATCGAGTATGGCCACTTAGCCGCTACACGATATAGAATACAGAAGGATTAGTATCGGCTTCTGGCTTGTAGACTTCCGCCCCATACTCAGTGATCATCTTCGAAATCTCGCTGTCGGGATCATCGATGTCACCGAAGTAACGCGTACGGGTCGGACACGCCGCCACGCAGTAAGGCAACTCGCCATTTGAGACACGGGAAGCACAAAATTTGCATTTACCTGCAATTCCCTCATCCTTGATGACAACAGGAATCTCATACGGACAAGTTATCGCGCAATCGCCGCAGCCGATGCAGAGCTCCCCGTCGACTGCCACTATGCCTGTCTCGGCATCCTTCGCAATTGCGCCCGTCGGGCAATTGGCGAAGCAGGCTGGGCTCTCGCAATGATTGCAGAGTGTCGGACGGAACTTCATCTTGACATTCGGGAAGGTGCCCGTCGCTTGGTAAAGGATGTCGCCATCCAGGCTGATGACGTGACTAAAAAACGCATCGCCTTGAACTTGATTGGACATTTTGCAACTAACCACACAGGTTTGGCAACCCGAACAGTAGCGTGTATCAATAAGCATTCCGTAAGTCATTATTGCCTCCTTACGCTTTCTCAATTTGAATGCGGACGTCGTTGAACGGGCTGCTGGTGGCGCTGATGAATTCCTCAACCGCGTTCTTGGAGTAATGCGTCAGCATCTGGTAGTGGCCCTCGATAAACTGCTCGGGCGTCCAACCCTGCGACATGCCAGTAGTGCCCACGATAATGCCGTCCGAAACAAATGCACGGAGCTTCATGGAGCCGCGATCATTAAACGCACGAACCACGTCACCATGAGTGATGCTGCGAATATCGGCATCGACGGCATTCATCACCAGATAGGGCTCAGCCTCGATAACCTTGATAGCCGTAGGTGGCATGCCCTGCGTGTGTACGGCAGCGCGGCTGTGCCACTGGATAAACTGCAAGGGGTACTTGTCCTTAAATGCATCTTCAGGGTTATCGTCGATGCGCTGGCATGTGGGAACCTGCTCTTTGAAGGGAATCAGGTCGTCCCTGTAAAATTCGATACGTCCGGTGGGAGTGCTGAACTTCTTGTCTCCGAACGGGTAGGAGGATTCGTACACTCCGTCGTCACGGGCAAAAATACCGGTTTTCAACATTTCGCTCATGTCGAAGGACTCCATACCGGGATGCTCGCTGCCTTCCAGGAATGTACGAACCCATTCCTCGTCCGTTTTGCTCCAATAGTCGCCAACACCCATCTTTTGGGCAAGAAGCGAAAATATTTCGCAGTCGGATTTGCATTCGCCTAAGCGCTCGATCTGCGGTTGGTTCATGCGCACGAAAGGACCGTCGTTGGTCACGTCCCAGCATTCCCAGTTGGTGGCAACGGGCAGCACAATATCGGAGTACTTGGTGGTCCAGGTCCAGAACGGGTCAGCTGTCACGATGAAATCGATAGCAGGGAATACTTCGTTGATGATCTTGTTGGCATCGGGGCTCTGGTTAATAAAGTTTGAAATGGAAATGTAAAGAAAGTTCACCGGCACTGGATTGCCCGTGAGGGCAGCGTCGTAGAATTCTGAGGATTTAAACGCGTTGCCCGCGATAAGCTCGTCAGCCTTAAGGCTGTAGGGACCGAGCAGTACCTCATAGAATGCACCGAAAGCGTTTGATTTCTCGCCCACGTCATACCATTCGCCATCGTTAAAGATGGAGCCAGCGCTGATAAAGTTCACCGCATCGCCCGTCGTGGCAATGGGAACGCCTAAATGCTCGCGACCTACGCCACCACCCGACTTGCCGACGTTACCGCAAACGGCACCCAATGTAACAGCTGCACGTGAGGTGGCGTAGGCATAGCGAGTTCGGTTCGTGCCCTGCGTAACCTGGATGCCTGCTGGTTCAGCTTGAGCGTACTCTAGAGCAAGCTGCTGAATAACCTCAGTGGGAACGCCCGTCACTTCGGCAGCGCGGTCAATCGGCCACTTGGCAGCCTCGGCTATCAGATTATCCATGGTAGGATGGCAGTTTACGCCGTTAACGTTGAAGGAACCCGTGAGCGCAAGGGTGCTTTCAGGACCAGAAGTCTGATCGTCCTTGCCGCCGGCTTCTGCGGGATCGATCTTGACCATAGCATTGGTTGCGGTATCCCAAGCGCAATACGTGCCCTCAGATGGGTGCAGGTACTCACCGGTCTCGTCGTTGACCAACAGCGGAGCGCATGTGTAGTTGGCAAGATAGGCCTTGTCATGCAGGTCGTTTTGGAAAATGATATTCATCATAGCTAGAATGAGTGCGGGGTCGGTACCGGGTTTGATAGGAACCCATTGATCAGCCATTGCAGCCGTAGAACTCAGGCGCGGATCGACAACCACTAGTTTAGCGCCGCGACGGCGTGCCTCGGCGATGTGGCGAGCTACGGGCGTGTAGGTATCCACCTTGTTGGCGCCGAAGAATAACAAGAATTTCGAATTGTACCAATCTTCGCCATCATGGCCAGGCGCCGGGTCGCCGCAGGTCATGAACATGCCAATCGACTCGCCGTGGTCTCCCATAATGTGTTCAGGCTCCCAAGTGGAGGCGCTGATATTAAACGCGAAACGGTTAACAGACTGATTCGCCAGTGTCGTCAGGTTGCCGGTCATTCCCCAGAAACTTGCAGCTTGTGGATTCTTTTCCACGACAGCCTTGAGCTTCGTAGAAATCTCATTGATGGCTTCATCCCAGCTAATCTGCTCGAACTGGCCAGAACCGCGCTCGCCTGTGCGTCTCATGGGATGCAAGATGCGTGCGTTTTCGTCCTGAACCTTCTCGACGAACGCCATGCAGCGTGCGCATGCGTTGCTGTTACCAAGGCGATTGGGCAGCTGACCTGGCTCTACACCGATTATCCTGCCGTCCTTGATCTTGCCCTGCAGATAGCAATACGAGCAGTTGTACCCGCTGGCAACGCCCACCGTCTTCACATTTGCTTCGGCAGCGGCTTCGGTGGCTTTCCCGGTTTGGGCTGCGGGTTGACAACCGGTAAGCGCCAAGCCGGCAACTCCGGCTGCTGCAGCGACAAAACCCCTTCTACTCATGTCCATCTTGAACGATTTAAGGCGAACATCACTCATAAGACCCTCCTCCTAACTAACGCTCTCCCTAGCGTTTGCTCATTGGGGATAGGTTACCAACGCAGCCAAGGTCAGATATTAAGGGATTCATTAAGAATTATTACGAATTATTAAGGCTAGGCAGAGCGTTAAGCTCGCCACACTCCAGACGGCTTTGCCAGTGCTCATACAAGGCGGTAACCATACCCCCATTCGGTTAGCAGATGATGCGGTTTAGCCGGATTCTCTTCGATCTTTTCCCTGACCTTACGGACCACCACTGCAACTACGCCGAAATCGCCTATATAGTCCTCTCCCCACACACCTTGTAGAAGGCGAACGCGAGAGATTGCTTCCATCGGATGCTGAGCAAGAAATGCCAATAGATCGAACTCCTTTGCCGTTAAGGTTACTTCTGTACCGCGGACGACTACGGTTTTCGAGCTCAGGTCGACGGAGAGATCACCCAGATCGATTACGCTTGAATCTTTTCTTTCTACAGGAAACGCATCGCGTCGACGTAAGCAGGTCCCTATCCTCATGATCAGCTCTTCGGGCTCAAAAGGCTTCGTCATGTAATCATCTGCCCCCAACTTGAATCCCATGCTCTTATCGACCAGATCACCCTTCGCTGTGAGGAAGATTACAGGAACTCTTGTATCAATCTCGCGGATTGCCTCGCAAACCTCGAAACCATTGAGTCCCGGCATCATGATATCCAGAACAACCAGATCGGGAGAAACATCCCGGAATATATGCAGTGCCGATTCGCCATCGGAGGCGGTATCGACCCGATAGCCGTTCTTCTCTGCATAGTATTTAACTACCTTGAGTACGCTGGGCTCATCGTCAGCCACAAGGATATTGTTAGACATCGATTTCCCCTTCTTCTTCGGACGCCACAGCGACATAGGGAAGGATGACCGTGAAAAGACTGCCCTCGCCGACCGCGCTCTTTACTTGGATGGAGCCGCCATGCAGCTCAGCGTATTCCTTTGCCAGATCAAGCCCCAAGCCGCTGCCGCTTGTAGGTCTATCCATATGATCGCTTGCCTGTACGAATTCCTCGAAAATTGCGCGCTGTTCTTCTTCCGGTATGCCCGTACCGTTATCGATAACACGGAACCGTATGGTTTCGTCCTTCTTGTGATGATAGGATTCAATGACGACGTAGCCATTGCTGGGCGTATGTTTGATAGCGTTGCTGATTAGGTTTTCTAGGATATGGGATACCATGACCGAATCCGCGAGAAACAACGGCATGTGCTTCGACCTGAAGAACGATAAGGTGAGATTACGTTCCGCAGCTAATGATGCCAGGGAAGATTCCAGATGATAGAACACCTCATCGGTATCGACGACCTGCATCTCGAACGAAGCTCTGCCCGCCTCGAGTTTCGCTGATTCCAGGATGTTTTCGATAAGCCTTAGTAAGTCACGTGAGTTGCTGACGATGGCCTCTATTGCATCCGCATCCAAATCGCTTCCCGAACCATTCGCTTCGCGAAGAATATTTGCATATGCGATGACTGCCGTGAGGGGTGTCTTGAGCTCATGGCTCATCATGGTGAAGTAATGTGACTTATATCGGTTATCCGTCTTCAGGCGTCCGTTCAGAGCCTCCAGTTCCTCAGCCTGGGAGACCAGAAGCACGTTTGCGGATTCTAAATCAAGAGTTCTCCTCGAGACTTCCGATTCGAACCCAAGATGAACAGCCTCAAGCTTCTTCGAAGCATCATTGAAGAACGAAACTAGGCTGCCTATTTCTCCCTTTGCTCCGATTGCGTCAGCATTTAGCTGCTCATACGATTGATCGGTGCCGGATCGCTCGATTGCGCGTTCCAGCTTACTCAAGGGCTTCGATACGTATTTCTGAATGAACCAGTAGCTTGCAAGTATGCATCCTGCCGACAACACCACGAGAAAAACGCCCTGGAGTAGTGCATTGTCGAAGTAATTCTGCTCGAACTGCTTAGTGGGTGTGGCGATGCTGATGATTCCCACCAGGTCGCCATCGACGAATCCCTCTTTCGGGTATCCTGTCTCGTCGATTTCTCCGGCGACACCTCCATGACAGCTCTCGCAGGTGTCATCCATGCGCATCGGGGCGGTGTATCGAAATAGCGGCCCTCCTCGCCTTGCATTTCCCCGAAGGCTGTATACTCGTTGAGAATAGGATTGTTTCCAAAGGCAACGAGCGCCTCTGTCTCGAAATCGTCGGCACGATTCTGTTCGTTTCTCGGATTTAGAGCAGCATACCCGATGACATAATCGGTACGTTTCGAGAACAATGCACCGACGGACAAGCCTGCTTTGGAACAATAGAGTCCTTTCTGGCTGTAGACGCCATCCCTGTCATAGTTGATCCGGTTCTGATTGACGGAGATGAAATCCCAGATAGCAGCCATGTCTTGAGAGAGGATGTAGGCTTGGTCTCGCATGGTGTCTTCGGCTTGCTTTCGCTGAAGCGATGAACTGAAAGCGATGTTCACCAGCAGCAGTACCACGACGATGACGGTAACTGGTAGCGCCAGATGGTAATGAAGTCTGCGCTTTTTCAATTGAACAACCTCGCTCCTTTGTTCCTTTGTTCCTGCCCGCAGAATGACAGACATGAAATGAGAAGGCAAGGAAAAGACGTGTCTGTTGCGAAGTTCTTTTGGGCAGTTTTTGGAAAGGGGCATGCGAAAGCACAAATCGTTTTTTGCTTGCGACTTTTTACGTATGAGTGGGGTATGGTCGGATTGCTTTCCCGTGCAGTCAGTCTGCGAAAACTGCCGTTTCGCGGTCGGGGTGTGACCAGTCACTCCATTTGGGGTATTATACGCTCGTTCTTGGATGCTGAAGCTGTGCGCTTCGCCGACCGAGAATGCACGCGTCTTATCCTAATCGTGCACGAAGGAGAATCCATGCACTCTATCCATTGCTTGAACGACATTTCAAAATTTGGCACTGATTTGCTGCCTGACACTTATGAGCTTACTGATGAGCTCGGTAGCGCTGCAGGTATTTTGGTCCGAAGTGCTGCGATGCACGACATGGAGTTCTCCGAAGAATTGCTTGCGATTGGTCGTGCGGGTGCGGGCGTGAATAACATTCCGCTTGAGCGCTGTGCTGAAGACGGAATCGTCGTGTTCAATACCCCAGGCGCTAACGCTAACGCCGTCAAGGAAATTGTGATCTGCGGGCTTTTGCTTGGCAGTCGTGGGATTGTTGAGGGCATTGATTGGTGTCGTGAGAACGCAGCTGATGAAAACATTGCCAAAGCGGCGGAGAAAGCTAAGAAAGCTTTTGCGGGCCGTGAGATCTTAGGTAAGAAGCTCGGCGTTATTGGTCTTGGTGCTATTGGAGCACAGGTTGCTAATACGGCTATTGATCTGGGCATGGATGTTTATGGTTACGATCCGTATGTTTCGGTTGGTGCAGCATGGCGGATGTCGAGTGACGTTCATCACGTGACCAATCTCGATGACATCTTCCGCACGTGTGACTACATTACGATTCATGTGCCAGCAGTTGAAGGCACTATTGGAATGGTTGACGAGCGCGCGTGTGACCTCATGAAGGGCAATGTGGTATTTCTGAACTTCTCGCGCGATACGCTTGTTAACAACGCTGCTATGGCAGCCGCGCTTGAGTCAGGTAAGGTGCATGCCTACATCACCGACTTTGCAACGCCTGAGGTTATGCAGATGAAGGGCGCAATCGTGTTGCCGCACTTGGGTGCTTCGACGGCTGAAGCTGAAGACAACTGCGCCATCATGGCGGTGCGCGAGCTGGTGAACTACATCGACAACGGCAACATCGTCAATTCGGTTAACTATCCCGCGTGCGATATGGGTGCATGTCCTGCTGGGTTCCATCGTGTTGCTGTCATGCACAAAAATGTTCCTAACACGGTGGGCGAGATTTCTCATGCATTTGGCGAGGCTGGCGTAAATATTGAGAACCTGACCAACAAATCTCGCGGTGATCATGCTTACACGCTGCTTGATATCGATCAAGAAGCTCCAGAATCAGCCATTACCAAGCTGCGCAACACTGAATTCATTCGCCGTGTTCGCGTGGTCTGCTAAATACTGCGGGGAAACAAAAACATACAGGCGAATCATCGATGCCAAGCAAAGATGATTCGCCTGTTTTTGTTTCAACGGAGCAACGAAAGAGAATTGCTCGACCCAAGAGAATGTAGTATATAAAGATCGCATCATCTTTATAGAGTTATGTTAGGAGCACCGATGAGCATCTACGATTTTTCAGTAAAAGCAATCAACGGTGAAATGGTTTCCCTCTCTGATTATGCAGGTAAAGTCTTGCTTATTGTGAATACTGCGACAAAGTGCGGGCTTACGCCGCAGTATAACGAGCTCCAATCGCTCTATGACAAATATCGTGATCAAGGATTCGAAATCCTCGATTTTCCTTCGAACCAGTTTCTTAAACAAGCTCCAGGCACCGATGCAGAGATTACGGAGTTTTGCACGCTCAACTACGGGACAACGTTTCCGCGTTTTGCCAAAGTTGATGTGAACGGTAAGCACGCTGATCCTTTGTTTGTTTCATTAAAAGAGCAGCTCAGCGAAGAGCTTGGCGATGAGACGTCGGCATCGTTTGGTAAGAAAGTGAGAGCTCTGACACCGTTCAGCAAAAAAGGCGATATAACGTGGAACTTCGGTAAGTTTCTCATTGATCGCAAGGGTGTTCCTGTTGCGCGTTATGCACCTGGTTATGCACCTGAAAAACTCAAAGCAGATATCGAGCGTCTTCTTGACGGCAAGGAAGACCTAGTACGTTAAACAAGTTGTTTAAGCTGTACAGAAACGTTAGGAGACCCAGTGTTTCTTTTTAGATAGGCTGTTCAGGGGCGCTATCAAATAAGGTCTTCCCAATGAGCTTATTGGGCCTGAGAGATTCTACGTTATTGCTTAGCTCGGTACACTATTGTGTATTGCTGCTCATATAATGAAGAGCAAAGACTGTTTTGATCTTTGCGTGGCAGGAACAGTGAAACCTAACGGAGGTTTGTAGTGCTCGAATTGATGGGCAATATATCGGAGCTTGTGTACGTTGCGGATCTAGAGACCTATGAGCTGCTCTATGTCAATCAATCAGGCAAAGAGCGATTTAATCTTGCTGAAGATCTTGATGGAATCAAGTGTCATAAGGCGTTTCAAAATACAGATGAGCCTTGTTCTTTTTGCACCAATGCACTGCTGACAAAAGATGAGAATTACACGTGGGAGATCACGAATCCTGTGTCTAATCGGCATTATCTCCTGAAAGATAGGTTGATTGATTGGAACGGACGTCTGGCTCGTCTTGAGGTTGCTTTCGATATAACGGAATCAGAAGACGAAAAACGAAGCTTGAGAGATGCCCTAGAGGCAGAACAGACGCTGTTGAGATGTATCAAGCAATTGCACAATACGGAAGGTATCGACGCTGGCATAGAAAACGTAGTAAGTGAGCTCGGTAAAGTGCTCGCCGCCGAAAAAGCAGTTCTCTACACGTTTGCTGATGATTTGTTTGAGTCTTTGTGCGAATGGCGTGCACCGATGGCCGCCCAGCAATCAAAAGAATTGGCAGAGTTTGATCCCAGTACGTTTAGTGAATGGAGCGATTCATTCTTTGATCACGAATGCATTGTAGTCGAGGATATTGAGCGCATTAAGCAGCAGTATCCCGATGAGTATTGTTTGCTTAAAAATCAGGGTATACGGGGAATAGTTGTTGTGCCGCTTGTCCGCGACAAGAGACTCGTAGGTCTTTTGATCGCTACAAACCCTTCTGCATCAAGCGTGGCCACGGCATCAACACTGCTTGTAACCTTGCAGTACTTTCTTGCATCCGCTTTGTGCAGGCTTGAAGACGAACGACGTTTGAAGGCACTCGGATTTCGGGACATGCTCACGGGGCTTTCCAATCGCAATCGCTATATTGAAGACAGCGCTCGTATCGCGCAGAATAAAGAGCCACTTGGGGTGTTGTACCTTGATCTTAACGGCCTCAAGGAAATTAACGATCGCCATGGTCATGCACAGGGTAATGCGGCTTTGATGTATTGTGCGGAAATTCTTAAAAAGGTTTTACCTGAAGCCGCCTTGTACCGAGTTGGTGGTGATGAGTTTGTCGCCCTCTACGAATCGGTGCCGCGTAAAGATTTTTTCGAACGCGTTGAGCAGCTTCGCAGTTACTTTTCCGAAACCAGTCCCTTTAGTGCAGCGGTGGGCGCGCGGTGGACTGATGGAACTGAGGGTATTGAAAGTTTAGTTTCATCTGCGGATATCAATATGTACGAAGATAAACGGCGCTACTATCGTGCGCATTTTCTTTCGGAGCAGCACAAGGATGGCTCCGAAGAAGATAGTGCGGGGCTAGAATTAGCCCGAAACAAAGAATATGAGATGCTGATGGATTCGCTTCGGGTGAGCATCAGTAAGCATTTGCTTCGCGAAGACTTGTTTTTGATCTGGGCAAATGATCGCTTTTATGAACTGATTGGCTATTCGCAACTAGAATTCTTCGAACTATTTGGTGGACATATCAATCAGTATTTTAAAGATGATCGAAATGAGTTCGATCGTATTTGTCGCGTTGTTCTTGAGGCATACAATGCGGGTAAAAAATCATATGAATCTATCATGTATGTTCCGCAAAAAGACGGAAGTTACATTTGGATTAGTCTGGTTGGAACGTTCACCGATGAAATGATTGAGGGCGTACCTGTTGTTTACACGGTGTTTACCGATATTACCGATTTAGTGGAGGCCGAGAAGGAAAGAGGAATTGCCTTCGATGCGCTACCTGGCTTCTGTGCAAAGTTTAGGGTATCGGCCGATCGTCCATATTTACTTGCTTCAAACGAACGCTTTGCAAACTTTTTTGGGGCAATGGAAGTAGGGGTTTCAAGCGAGTCGCTGCTTGATTGCCTTGAAGCTAACTGGTCGATAATTAATCAATACTACAGTTCGTTGCGCGCGGGCGAGCCTATTTCGTTTGAGATAGATGCCAAAGGAGTTGACGGACAATACGCTCGTTTTCAGATAACGGCAAATTGTGTCAACATACTTGAGGGCGATCCTATTTATCTCGTAGTATTTCTTGATATTTCTGAGTTAAGAGAAAACCAGGCTGAGTTAGAGCGGGTTGCCTACGTTGACCCCATTACGCAGGGGCCAAATCGACTGCGGTTCTCGATTGATGCTGAACGAGCAATACAAAGTGCGCCGCCCGATACGTATGTTTTGGCTTCACTCGATATTCATCGGTTCAAAGTTATCAACGATTTGTTTGGCATTAACGCTGGCGATCGCACGCTTGCGCATGTTTTTAGAGTCTTAGAATCACATCTTGTCGAAGGTGAGTATG